>JANNIB010000485.1:0-3320 GCA_031404695.1 Acidobacteriota bacterium | reverse complement strand
CGACGCGCTGGTCGCCTACATGCAGTCGCTGAAGGGCTGATTTCGTGAGACTCGCGCGCACGCCCCTGGCCGCCTTTGGCGTCGTCCTCACGACAGCATGCGCGCTGCTCTTCCTCATCGCGCTTGGTGCAGAGTCGTACGGGCTCATCCAGAACCCGTACGTCGGCATCCTGATCTTCTTCGCGCTGCCAGCCGGCTTTCTGCTCGGCCTGCTGCTGGTGGCGGTGGGCAACGTGCGCGGCCGCCGGCGCGGCGCCGAGGAGATGTCGTGGCCCACCATCGACCTGAAGAATCGCGGACAGCGCATCTTCGTCATGGGCCTGGTGGTGGCCTCGCTCCTCAACGTCGTCATCCTGTCAATGGCCGGCGTCGGCGCCGTGCACTACATGGAGACGCCGTCGTTCTGCGGCCAGGTCTGCCACACGGTCATGGAACCCGAATACGTGGCGCACGCGCAGGGCCCGCATGCCAACGTCACGTGTGTGAGCTGTCACGTGGGCTCCGGGGCGGGCGCGCTCGTGGCCTCGAAGATCGACGGCACGCGCCGGCTCCTGGGCTTCATCACCGGCGACATCGCCCGCCCGATCGTCACGCCCGTCATCACGATGCGCCCCGCCCGCGAGACCTGCGGCACCTGCCACTGGCCGGAGAAGATCCACGGCGACCGGCTCAAAGTGGTCAAGGAGTACGCGGAGGACGAGACCTCCAGCGAGACGGTGACCACCCTCGAACTCCGCGTCGGCGGCGGCAGCACGGCCCTCGGTATCGGCGAAGGCATCCACTGGCACATGCACGTCTCCAACCGGGTCGAGTTCATCGCCCTCGATCAGGCGCGCCAGGACATCCCTTACGTGAAGCTCACCATGGCCGACGGCACGGTGCGCGAGTTCAAGCGGCCCGGGGTGACCGACGAGGTGCTGGCGTCGGGCACTCGGCGCCAGATGGACTGCACCGACTGCCACAACCGCCCCAGTCATCAGTTTTCAGCCTCAGCCGAACGCGCCGCCAACCAGGCGCTCTCCCTGGGCCAGGTGCCCCGCGCGCTCCCGTTCGTGCGCCGCGAGATGGTCAAGGCGCTCAAGACCGAAGGCGCCACCAAAGACGAGGCCCTCGCCGGCATCGCACGGAGCCTGCGCGACTTCTATGCGGGCGTCGAGGTGCCGGCAAAGCCCGCCAAGGCCGACGTCGACCGGGCGGTGCAGGTGACGCAGGCGCTCTACCGCACGAACGTCTTCCCGCAGATGAAAATCACCTGGGGCTCGTACCGCAGCGAGCTCGGCCACACCGACTCGACGGGCTGCTTCCGCTGTCACGACGAGGAGAAGGCCACGCCCGACGGCCGCACCATCTCGCAGGACTGCGAGTCGTGCCACCGCATGCGCTGAGCGCCCGGCAGGCTCGCCGGCGCTCGTCAGCGAGCGAAGGCGGCTAGCAGGACACGCACTTGTGGTTGTTCTTCGCGCCGAGGCTCTCGAGCAGCTTGATGGTCTCGGGGTACGGCTGCACGCGCTGCACCGGGCCGTTGGCCATGTCCGCCGTGGTCTGGCCGCCGCGGTTCAGCAGCGTGACCTCGGCGCCCTTCGAGACGAGGTACTTGATCATCTCGTTGTCGCCGCGCGAGGCCGCGTGGTGGAGCGCCGTGTTGCCATCGGCGTCGCGCACGTTGGGATTGGTGCCGAGGTCTTCGATCAGGTACTTCACGGCGGCGAGCATCCCCGACGGCGCGAAGCGATGCGCGTTGCCGGCGAAGCCTTCGCCGTAGCCGGCGCCCGAGGCGGCCAGCAGCGCCGGAATGTCCGGTCCGCCAACGGGCACCACCGGCAGACCAGAGTGATCGCGATTCTCGTCGGTGCTGCGGGTGCCGCCCTGGCGGAAGCGGTCGTTGGCGGCGGGCTTGGCGGTGGGCATCGACGGATCGGCCCCGGCGGCCGCCAGCATCTTCATGGCCTCGATGTCGCTGGCATAGGCGGCGCGCCAGAACGGCGTGGCGCCGGTGTCGTCGACACGCAGCAGGTCGAAGTTGTACTGCGTGTACCAGATCTTGCGCTGCAGGCGCGCGTTCGGATCGGCGCCCTGCTCGATGAGCGCCTTCATCACGTCCAGGTACGACGCCTGCTGCTGGAGGTAGGCGCGCGGCTGCGGGTAGAACGCCTTGGGCGCCCAGTGGACGTTCAGCGCGGCGTAGAGCGGCGCCATGCCGGCGTCGCTCGCGAGGTTCGGGTCGGCGCCCTTCTCCAGGAAATACAGGGCCAGATCGAAGTGGCCGTTGACGGTGGCGATGAGCATCGGGCTGGTCTGGTCGCCGGCGGTCAGTCCGTTCACGTCGGCGCCGGCTTCCATCAGGGCCCTGGCCGTGTCGGTGGCCCCCTGGCGGGCCGCGAAGTGCAGTGCCGAGAGGCCGCCGTGTTTGCCGATGAGCTCGTTGTAATTGAAGGGCCGATCGACGCCAGCCACGCGCATGCTCTGGGCCGCCGGAGGCGCCGGCGCGGCCGGACGGGCCGCCGCCGTGCCTTCGTTACGGGGCTGCGACGACTGCTGGCGCAGCTGATCCTGCAGCACCTCTTCGGGCACTTCGACCGTGCTCAGGTCGACGACGCGCGAGCGAACTTTCCAGTCCGCACCCGCGGCGAGCAGCGCCTTGACGGCTTCGGTGCGGCCGAGCGACGCGGCGAACATCAGGGCCGTCTGTCCGTGGGCGGTCTCGGTGCGGTTCAGATCGGCGCCCGCGGCGGCGAGCGCCGAGACGATCTCGGCCTTGCCGGCGGCGGCGGCGAGCATCAGGGCGGTGGCCCCGGTGGCGGTCACCGCATCGACCGGCGCGCCGCCCTTGATGAGCGCCGGCACCGCTTCGACGCGGCCCGCCTGGCTGGCCAGATGGAGGGCCGTGAAGCCGCCGATGCGCGTGGTGGCGCGCGCGTTGGCGCCGGCCACGAGCAGCATCTCGGCCATCGCGCCGTCGCCCTGCATGGCGGCCCAGTGCAGCGCCGTCATGCCGTCGCCCTGCGAGGCCCCGGCGTCGGCGCCGCTCCTGAGCAGCTGACGGACGCGGGCGGCATCTCTGGCCATGGCGGCATCCGCCACCTGACTGCGGCTGCCCTGCGCCTGCAGCAGCCCCGACGACAGGCCCACCAGGGCCGCGAGAACCGCCAGACGGCGCGTGCGTGACGTGGTGATCATGGTTACCCCTGCTCCGCCATGGTGGTGACCGGAACCTGATTGAGATCCATCTCCGCCTTGCTGTCGCCGAACTGCGGGGCGGTGATGTCGAAGGCGCGCAGCATCGAGAGCATGGCATTGGCCATCGGTGTGCCGTCGGCCGC
>JANNIB010000484.1:0-7216 GCA_031404695.1 Acidobacteriota bacterium | reverse complement strand
ACGCTCCATCAGCGTGTGGGGAATGACGCCCACGGCCTCGCCGCCGGCCGCCAGCACCGCATCCGCGACGACGCCCATGAGGCCGACGTTGCCGCCGCCGTAGACCAGCGTGTGGCCGCCGTCGACGAGCGCGCGGGCGAGACCTCGGGCGCCCTCCGCATAAGAGGGCCGGATGCCGGAGGTGGAGCCGCAGAACACGCAGATGCGAGCCATGTGCGGTCGACGATAGCAGGGGAACGGGAAACTGGGAACAGGGTCAGCCGATGAACTTGTAGCCGAGCCCGTGCACGGTGAGGATGAGTTGCGGCGTCTTGGGGTTGGCCTCGATCTTCTGACGCAGCCACGCCACGTGCACGTCCACCGTGCGCGTCGACGGGGTGTGTTCGTAGCCCCACACTTCCTGCAGCAGCTCGTCGCGCGAGATGGTCGCGCCGCGATGCTCGAGGAAGTAGCGCAGGAGCTGGAACTCTTTGGCCGAGAGTTCGATCGGCACGCCGGCCCGCGACACTTCCGCCTTGCGCGTGTCGACGGTGACGTCCTCGAATTCGAAGCGGGTGGCGCCAGGCGTGCCAGGCGGCGGCGCGGCGGAGCTGCCGGCCCGGCGCAGCAGCGCTTCGATGCGCGCCAGCAGCTCCATCGCCTCGAACGGCTTCACCAGGTAGTCGTCGGCGCCGAGCTTGAGTCCGACGACGCGGTCGACCACCTGGCCGCGCGCGGTGAGCATCAGGATCGGCGTGGTGATGCCCTTCTGGCGCAGCGTGCGGCACACGTCGAAGCCGTCGCGCCTGGGCAGCATGACATCGAGGACGACCAGATCGAAGGCGCCGGTCAGCGCGCGGGCGAGGCCGAGCTCACCGTCCCCGGCGGTTTCGACGTCGTAGCCTTCGGCCGCCAGCCGGTCGGTCAACGTGAGCTGCAGGCCGGGCTCGTCTTCGACGAGCAGCACCCGTCCGGTGGCCATCAGGCGCCGGTCGCCGCGGCCCGGGCCGGCGCGGTCGCGGGCTCTGCGGCCGACGTCGCCGGCGCGTCGGGCGCCGCCGGCAGGCAGATGGTGAAGGTGCTGCCGTGCCCCGGCGAGCTCACCAGCTCGACGCGGCCGCCGTGGGCATCGGCGATCCGCCGCACCAGGCTCAGGCCGAGCCCGCTGCCCTTGATCTGGTTCGCCACGGCCGCCTTGCCGCGGAAGAAGGGCTCGAAGACCAGGCGCTGTTCTTCGCCGTCGAGGCCGGCGCCGTGGTCTTCGACGGCGATGCGCACTTCCGGCCGCGGCGTCGTCGAGGCGGTGACGGCCACGCGCACCCAGCGGTCGTCGCCGGCGTACTTGATGGCGTTGCCGACCAGGTTCTGCACGGCCGATTGCAGGGTGCCGGCATCGCCCATGAGGGCGGGGAGGTCCGGCGCCAGCTCCACCTGCACGTCGACCCGCGCCTGGGCGGCGTCGGCCGACGACAGGCGGACGGCCTCGTGCACGACGCTGTCGGCCGACAGGCGTGACATCGGCAGCGGCCGGCCCGATCCGAGGCCGGCCAGTTGCAGCACCCGTTCGACGGTGTCGCCGAGGCGGCGCGCCTCGGTCTGGATGGTGACGCCGTAGCGCTTGACTCGCGCCGGATCGCCGACCACGCCGTCAGCAAGATTACCGGCCGCCGAGTTGATGACGGCCACCGGCGTGCGCAGCTCGTGCGAGACGGCGGCCACGAATTCCATCTGCCGGCGGGCCAGGGCCTGGGCGCGGCGCGCCGAGACGGCGATGAGCGCGACGACGACGCCGAGCAGCGCCAGCACGCCGCCGCTCACGCCCAGGTTGCGGCGCCGCGACGCGGCCACGGCGGCTTCGAGTGAGCCGGCGGCATGCTTCACACGCAAGGTCCAATAGCCGTGTGCGTGCGTCATCGTGCGCGTGCGCACCGTGCGGTCGCCGTCGCGGCCGCGCATCTCGATCACGCTGACCACGCGGCGGCCCGCCTCGTCCGATTCAATATCCGAGCCTGGCGGCGGTGGGGGCGGCGGCGGGATCTGCGTGCTCTCGACCGCGCGGCCAGCGGCGCCCATGCGCGCGACCACCATCATCGGGCCGATGCGCGGCTGCATGAAGGCGGTGGTGAGATCGGGCGCGCTCGCGGTGTCTTCGGAGGCGCCCGGCGTCGATTCGAAGAGCACCCGCTGGTCGCGGGTGGTGACGACGGCGACGCGGTACTCGGCCGCCTCGGGGAAGTGTTCGGCGGCCAGGGCCGGCAGGCGGTCGCGCGCCAGCAGATCCAGATCGAGCCGTACGATCGTGAAGCCGCGCATCAGCACGTTGGTCCGGAAGCGCTCGCGCGCCTGACCGCCGTCGCGGGGCATCTGCACCCGCACGATCGGCATCACCAGCGTCTGCTCGTCACCGAGAGCGCTGGCGGCGGCGAAGATCTCGCGCGGACTCGGGCGGTCACCGGGGTCGCGGTGCGGCGGCTCCGCCATCAACTGGGTGCGGACGCCGCTCAAGGCCGGGGGCCACGCCACCGGGGTGAACGTGCGCTCGTCGGGGCGCCACACGTGCAGGCGCAGCCGCGCGTCCGGTGTGGGCGCGGCGTCGTCGACATCCACGAACCAGACGCCGGCCACAAAGGCGCCGGCACCGCCATCGAGCGCGCTCTCGTAGCGCAGCGCGTAGGCATCCCAGTCCTGCCGCTCGACCATTGCGCCGTCGAGCTGCAGGCTGCCGCCGAGCCGCGACGCCTCGGTGTTCACCGCGCCGGTGAACTGCGCGCCGGCCGCCCGCAGCGTGCGCTCGCGGCGTTCGCGGTCGGCGGTGGCCAGCTGGTTCACCCAGTCGTACTGCATCCAGGCGAGCGCCGGCAGCAGCAATGCCACGGTGGCGGCCAGCCAGGTCGTGGCTCCGAAGCGCGGGACGCGCGTCATGAGCCGGAGTCTAGCATGCGTAAAACCGCTGAATTTCGTGGTAATTCCGTATTTAACATCCTTAACAAACCCTTTGCCGATCCTTGACGTCGGAACGGTTCGAACCCCCGTCAGAATGGTCATGCGCCGTTGCCCCTGGCTCCGGCGGACGAGCGCCGCGGTGTGATGCCCGGCGACGGTGCATCAGACGCACGCGAAGGAGACGCGATGAAAGTGTGGATGGCAATGGCAACGGCAATGCTGGTCGGCGTGGGCGTGCCCGGCAGCGACCGGGTGGTACCGCTTCCGGTCTATGCGGCCGAGCAGGCGGCGGATCAGGCGGCCAGCGTGCTGGCCGGGATGCGGCAGGCGCTTGGCGGCGCGAAGGTCGAGCAGGTGAAGGGCCTGACCCTCGAGGGGCCGTTCCGCCGCGAGATGGGGCAGCGGCAGGTGGAAGGCACGATCGTGCTCACGCTGCAGGGCCCCGACAAGATGCACAAGAGCGAAGAGAACCAGTTCCCCGGCGGCATGTCGGTCGAGCGGATTCAGGCGCTGGCCGGCGAAACCGCGTGGATGGACGTCCAGAACCGCGGCGGCATGGGCGGCGGGATGCAGATCGTGATGCGCAACGGCCCGCCGGGCGCCGATGCCGATCCCGCGGCCGCCGAGAAGCGCATGGCGACGATGCTGCAGAGCGAGATGCAGCGCTACATGCTGGCGCTGCTGGCCTCGCCGGGCAGCCAGGTGACCTATGTGGGCATCGCCGAATCGCCCGACGGCAAGGCCGACACCCTCGAGATGAAAGACGCGCGCGGCCAGGCGGTGCGCCTGTTCGTCGATCAGGCGACCCACCTGCCGCTGATGCTGACGTATTCGGAAGTGCGGCCGCGCATGATGATGATGGGCGGGCCGGGTGGGCGCGGTGCTGGCGGCGGCCGTGGGCCCGGTGGCGGTACCGGCGGTGGTCCTGGCGGCGCGCCCGGCGCGGGTGGCGGCGCCCCGGGAGTTGGCGGCGAACGCCCGAGCCCCGAAGAGATGCGCCGACGCATGGAGTCGATGCCGCCGCCGGCGCCAAGCGCCGTGCAGATGCGCTTCGACGACTTCGCCAGCGTCGACGGCGTGAAGCTGCCGCGTCGCATCAGCCTGTCGGTCGACGGCACGCCCACCGAAGAGTGGACGGTCGAGAAGATCAAGGTCAATCCGTCCATCAAGGCGGATCTCTTCCAGAAGAAGCAGTAGTTCAGTCGTGAGGCTTGCCATGGGTCGTCTGCGCTCGTTCCTCGTGGTGGTGGCCGCCGTCGTCGTGACGGCGGCACCGGCCGTCGCTCAGCAGGGTGGCACCGCGTCACTGCGCGTCACCGTGCTCGACGAAACCGCGGCGGTTCTCCCCGGTGCGAGCGTGATGCTCGTCGGCAACGACGGCGTGGAGCGCCTGCTCCAGGTGGAGGACACGGGCGTGGCGTCGGTGGCCGGCCTCACCCCCGGCGACTACACGATCGGCGCCAGCTACCCGGGCTTCCGACCCTCGACCGGCACCCTCGCCCTCAAGCGCGGCGCCAACCAGACCACCATCACGCTGGTCGTGGCCATCAGCGAAGAGGTGACGGTGGCCGAGACCGACGCCGCCGAACGCCGCGACAACGGCTTCACGCAGACACTGTCGCAGGAAGAGATCGACGCCCTGTCGGACGATGCCGACGAGATGGCCGAGCAGCTCGCGCAGATGGCCGGGCCCGGCGCCCAGATCTTCGTCGACGGCTTCCGCGGCGGCCGGCTGCCGCCCAAGGATCAGATTCAGCAGATCCGCTTCCGCACTAACTCCTACGCCGCCGAGTATCACGACGCCGGCATGGTGCGGGTGGAGGTCATCACGCGGCCCGGCATGGGCGGGTGGCGCAGCCGCGTCACCTTCGGGTTCCGCGACTCGGCGCTCAACGCCCGCAATGCCTTCGCCGACACGCGCCCGATCGAACAAGTCAAGCGCGTGCAGGTGAGCAGCCAGGGGCCGCTCGTCAAGGGCAAGACCAGCGTCACCTTTTCGGCCGAAGGCAACGCCTCCTACGACGCCCAGACGATCGTGGCGGCCACGCCCAACGGCGACGTGCGCGACCAGGTGCGCCGTCCCAACGACGTCATGAATGCCAACGTGCGCGTCGAACACGCGCTCAGCGCCGGGAACTCCATCCGCGCCGAATACCAGCGCCGCACACAGGACCGCAGCAACATCGGCGTCGGCGACTTCGACCTGCTCGAGCGCGCCTACGACACTTCGTCCACGACCGACACCCTGCGGCTGCGCAACACGCGCCTGTTCGGCAAGAAGGTGTTCAGCGAGCTGAAGTTCGAGTTCGCGCAGACCAGCTCGGAGAACACGTCGTTCTCGGCCAGCCCGACGCTGCGCGTGCTGGATGCCTTCACCGGCGGCGGCGCCGGTCAGACCGGCCTGCGCGAGGGCCGCCAGTTCACCGTGGATCAGAGCGTCGACTGGACCATACGCAAACACGCGCTGCGCGGCGGTCTGCTCTTCGAAGCCGGCCAATGGGACAGCACCCAGCAGACCAACGCCAACGGCACCTACACCTTCTCGAGCCTGGCGGACTTCAACGCCGGGCTCGCCCGCACCTTCACGCGCCGGGTTGGCGACCCGCTCGTGAGCTATTCGCAGTATCAGCTCGGCTGGTACCTGCAGGACGACTTCCGGCTGTCGAAGAACGTCCAGGCGAGCTTCGGCCTGCGCCAGGAGCTGCAGACCAATCTCGACGACAAGTTCAACCTGTCGCCGCGCGCCGCGGTCACGTGGACGGTGGCCAAGGCCAACGTGCGCGCCGGCTACGGCATCTTCTACGACTGGTTCGAGAGCGCCACCTACGAGCAGACCGTGCGCGTGGACGGCGTGAAGCAGATCGACGAGGTCATCCTCAACCCGACGTTCCCGGTCACGGCGACTTCGGGCGGAACCCGTCTGCCGGCCAGCCGCATCCAGGTGGCGGGAGAGCTCACGCAGCCCACCATCCATCAGGCCTCGGTCGGCTTCGACAAGAACCTCAAGGAGTGGATGGGCATCCGCGCCGACTACATGTGGACGCGCGGCTACAACGTGCTGCGCTCCATCAACGTGAACGCGCCGGTGAACGGCGTGCGGCCCGACTCCACGGTGGGCAACATCTCGGAGATCAGCGCCACCGGCCGTCGCGCCTCGGACCGCCTGTCGGTGGGCCTCAACATGCGCGTGCCCACCCGCCGCATCTTCGGCAACGTCATGTATCAGCTCGGCTCGGTGCGCAATCACGCCGACGGCGCCCTCAGCCTGCCGTTCGACTCCAACAACCCTGACGCCGACTGGGGCCCGTCTGCACAGGACGTGCGGCACCGGCTGTTCGTGATGGCCAACTTCCCGCTGCCCTACGCGCTGCGGGCCGGCCTCAACATGCAGCTGTCGTCGGCGCGGCCCTACAACATCACGACCGGCCTCGACGACAACGGCGACACCGTGTTCAACGACCGACCGCTCGGCGTCGAGCGCAACGGCGGCCGCGGCGCCAGCCAGATGACGGTGGATCTGCGGCTCACCAAGTCGTTCAACCTGGGCGGCCTGCTGGCGGGCGGCCCCGAAGGCGTGCCGATGGGCAGCGCGCCTCCGCCGCCGCCCTCCGGTGGCGCCGCCAATGCCATGCAGCCCGGCAGCGGTCCTGGCGGTGGCGGCGGCGACGGCCCCCGCATGGTGCTGATGGAAGGGTCGAACTCGCGCTACCGCGCCGACTTCTACGTGAACTTCCAGAACCTCTTCAATCAGACCAACCTGAACTCGTTCTCCGGGAATCAGCTGTCGCCGTTCTTCGGCACCGCCATATCAGCCGGCGCGGCGCGACGGGTAGAGGTAGGGGCGACGATCTCGTTCTAACGAACATCGTCCACGGGGTTCTTCTTGGGTATTGCTCCCCCCGCTGGGCGCGACTCCGATGAGATCGTGCTGTGTCTAGCAAGATCTGCGTCCACCATCATGTGAACCAGTTGAGTGAACTCAACCGATGGCCTCCAATCGAGGAGGTTCCGCGCCTTCGTGGAATCGCCGCAAAGAGTATTGACTTCAGCGGGTCTAACAAACCGCTCGTCAAAAACCACGTAATCCTGCCAATCCAATCCAACATGCGAGAAGGCAATGGTGGCGAGGTCCTTCAGCGTATGGGTCTGTCCTGTTGCAATTACATAGTCTTCTGGCTTGTCTTGCTGGAGCATCAACCACATTGCCTGTACGTAATCGCCAGCGAAACCCCCAGTCTCTATTGATATCGAGATGCCCGAGCGGCAGTGTCTCCATCAAGCCAAGCTTGATTCG
>JANNIB010000483.1:0-34780 GCA_031404695.1 Acidobacteriota bacterium | reverse complement strand
AAGCGCCCGGGCACCACGACGCGGCCCTCCGCTTCAACCTCGGCGTCGGCTTCTGACGCGTGCGCGCCCGGCTTGCGGCCGGTGGACAACGGCCGCCGCCGTGGCTACTGTGCTCGGCATGGATCGACGTCAGTTCCTTGCTGGCGCGGCCGGCCTCGCCGTGGCGGCGCGCGCAGACGCGCCGCCCGCCAGCGCACCGCCCGTGAAGACGGTGCGCACGAACGTGCTCGAGGTCGGCTATCACGAGAGCGGGCCGGCCGCTGGCTTCCCGGTGCTGTTGCTCCACGGGTTCCCGGACGACGCGCACGCCTACGACGGCGTGGCGCCGGTGCTGGCGCAGGCCGGCTACCGGGCGTTTGCGATCTATCTGCGCGGTTTCGGTCCGACGCGCTTCCTCGATCCGGCGGCGCCGCGCACAGCGCAGCAGGCCGCCATCGCGCAGGACGTCGTCGACGTCGCGGATGCGCTGACGCTGCCGCGCTTCGCCGTGGCCGGCTACGACTGGGGCGGCCGCGCCTCGTGCATCACCGCGGCACTCCATCCGGGCCGCGTCCGCGCCGCCGTCCTCTGCGGCGGATATTCCATCCAGAACACCATCACGGCCGGCCCGCCCGCCTCGCCTCAGGCCGTGAGAAACTCCTGGTATCAGTGGTACTTCAACACCGCCAGCGGCCGCGACGGCCTCACGAAGAACCGCGTGGCGCTCTGCCGCTTCATGTGGCACGAGTGGTCGCCGACGTGGACGTTCACCGACGCGATGTACGACCAGACGGCGGCGTCATTCGAGAACCCGGACTTCGTGGACTGCGTGCTCCACTCCTACCGGCACCGCAACTTCAACGCGCCCGGCGAGCCGCGCTTCGTGGAGGTCGAGAAGCGCCTGGCCACGCGACCCAAGGTCGAGGTGCCGACGATCGTGCTGCATGGCGGCGATGACGGCTTCGGGAAACCGGCCCCCGGGACCACGCCAGCGGAACGGACGCAGTTCACGCGGCTGGTCGATCGGCGCGTCATCGCCGGCGCCGGACACTTCGTGCCGCACGAGGCACCGGCGGCGGTGGCGCAGGCCCTCATCGACGTGCTCGCCGCGTCGGCGTAGTGCGCGGGTCGCGTGTGGACAGGTGCGGCTATCGATCGAGACCGGGCGGCAGTTCGCCCACTGCGCGCACGAGCGTCGTCGCCGCCGCTGCGCGCGTCGAGCGGCCATCGAGCCACGGCGTCCACGCCGCCACGACCGCCGGCCACACGCGCGCGTAGACCCCGGTCGCCAGGCCCTGGGTCACGGCATACGGCACGTAGGTCGTGCCGTCGGTCGCAAGCGCCCGGCGCGTCAGCTCCCCGGCGGTGAAGAAGAGCACGGTGTGCCAGAGGTCGTGCGGGATGACGCGGCCTTCGGCCCGTGCCGCGCGCGTGAGGTCGTCGGTGAGTGTCGCGTCCCAGCCGTGCGACGCTTCGTGAAACAGCAGTTCGAGGGCAGCAGGTCCCTGGTGGCGGGGATCGGTGGCGGCGATGGTCACGTGCGCACGCGGACGCGCCGTCGTATGCGCGTTGCCGGGCGGGCCGGCGTCGCGCACGATGTCCACCGGCACCAGGCCCTCCCAGCGGGCGCCATACGACGCGGCCAGCGGCGCCGCAATCGCGTGGCCATGCCGCTCGAGCAGCGGCGTCACGAGGGCGATGAACGCCTGCGCGTCGCGCTGATGCGACACCCAGCCGGCGGCGCGATAGGCCGGCGCGGCCGCCTCGAGGGCCGTCCGCAGCGCCGGCGCCATGGGAACCCGGTCGAGTGTCTCCGCGTCGTCGAGCGGTGAGAGCAGCGCACTGAGCGACGCCAGCCCTTCATCGAAGAGCAGCGAACGTTTCCCCAGCGGCCGATAGACGTCGAGCGCCCTCGTCCAGCCGGCCCGCGCGGCTTCGGGCAGGTCGTCGGGCCAGGCCGGCGCCGGCGCCGGCTTCGGCCGGGCCACGGCATGCAGCTCGTGATGCAGGCTGGCCCAGAACGACACGCGGAGATCGAAGAGCGGACGCGGCGCCGCCTGACGCGTCTCCGCCGCCGCCAGCATCAGGGCGACAAGGCCGAGCGCGAGACCGACAGCCCGTGGCACGCGCGGTTGGACGCCGGTGGAACTCTGGTGGTCTAGCGCCACGGCGTCGTCTCAGTCGGCTGAGGCCGGCGCCGGATCGGGCCCGGTCACGGGTGCCATCGGTGACGACGCGTCCACGAGGTGAGGCGTGCCGGCTTCACAGACGAGCCCCTGGGCGAAATGCTGTTCGGTGTTGCGCGACTTCACCGAGTCGAGCAGCCACCAGTCGGCCTGCAGCCGATCGCGGGTCACGTCCATCACGACGTAGCCGCGCGACACGCCGTCCACGTAGCGCAGGTGCGGGCGCACCGCACGCAGCGTCGCGGTTCGAGCCGCGGCGTCCGCCGGCTGAAACGGCGTCGGCGACGACACGGCCGGGCACACGATCTCGACGCCGAGCGAGCCGCGTCCGGTGCCCGGATCGTAGGCATCACTGATGCCGCGCGGCAGGTCGAACCCCCACGAGCTGTGCACGTCGCCGGTGAGCACGACGAAGTTGGGCACCTTGTGGCGCTCGACCATGTCGAAGACGCGCGAGCGCGACACCCGGTAGCCGTCCCACGAGTCGGCGTTGCCGGCGGCCTGCCCGGCCGGCGTCTGCGGCGCGAACATCACCTGCTGGCCCAGGATCTGCCAGCGCGTGCCGGCGCGCACCGATTCGGTCAGCTCCCCTTCGAGCCACCCTTCCTGCGCCGGCCCGAGCAGCGAGCGCCGCGGATCTTCGACCGCCAGCACGTTGGTGCGCGGCACCTGCTCGTCGCGGCCGATGATGCGGGTGTCGAGCATCAGCAGGTCCGCGAGGTCGCCGATCGCGAACGAGCGGTAGACGAGCGGCTGGCGTGCCGAGCCCGGCTCGCGCACCGGCAGCCACTCGAGATACGCCTGATAGGCGGCCGCGCGCCGCACGTGGTAGTCGCCTTCGTCCTTCTGATGGTTGTCGGCGCCGTCACGCCACGAGTTGTTCGCGACCTCGTGATCGTCCCAGATGCAGATGAACGGATGCTGCTGGTGCACGGCCTGCAGGTCGGGATCGGTGCGATACAGGGCGTAGCGCCTGCGGTAGTCGTCGAGCGCGAGGATTTCGGTGGGCGGATCGACCGCCCGCGCCGCCGCCAGTTCCGGATCGAGATAGCGGCCCTGCTGATAGTCGTAGATGTAGTCGCCGAGGTGCAGCACCACGTCCACGTCGGTGCGCTCCGCGATGCGCGCGTAGGCGTTGAAGTAGCCGTGCGGATAGTTCGAGCACGAGGCGAGCGCCATGCGCAGGCGTGTGGCACCCGCCCCGGGCAGGGTGCGCGTGCGTCCCACCGCGCTTCGGCCGCCAAGTGCTTCGAAGCGGAAGTAGTAGGAGGTCGCCGGCGTCAGACCCGTCACGTCCACTTTGACGGTGAAGTCGCGCGCCACACCGGTGCGGGTCTCGCCGCGCGCCACGATGCGGGTGAAGGTGGGGTTGCCGGCGAGCGTCCAGCGGACGGGCACTTCGCCGGCGGCGCCCGAGACACGCGTCCACAGCAGCACGCGGTCGGCCCGCGGATCGCCGCTCGCCACGCCGTGCCGGAACACCGGCGCCGCGCGGCGCGCCGTCTGCTCGGCGGCCTCCAAGTCTTCGGGTCGCGCCAGCTCGGTCAGCGGCAGCGCCGCCAGCGACAGCGCGGTGCCGGAAAGAAAGCGACGGCGGGTGAGAGACATCGGCGACTCCTCGCCGAGAGCTTACACGCAGCCGGTCACGCCCTCAGCGCTTCTTGCCGATGCGGGCCGCGATGTCGTTCACGACGCGCTCCCAGACCATCAGGGCGCGATCGTAGCGGTCGGCCGCCGGACTGGCCGCCGGCGTCTTGGCGTCCAGACCGAAGTCCTTCGGCTGGGGCATGGCCGGCAGGTGGACGACAACGCGCTCGCTCATGGTCCGATGGTAGCGCAGGCCGCCGCCCATCGCGCCGCGGCAGGCGAGCCGCTACAGCAGGGTGCGCTGCCCCTGTTCCAGGTCCAGCAGCGCGCGTTTGGTGGGCAGGCCGCCGCCAAATCCCGTCAGCGCGCCGCCAGCGCCGATGACGCGGTGGCACGGGATGACGATGGCGATGGGATTGGCGCCGTTGGCCAGGCCCACGGCGCGTACGGCCTCGCGGTCGCCGATCTGCCGTGCCACGGCGCCGTAGGTCGTGGTCGCGCCGTAGGGAATGTCCTGGAGCGCCCGCCACACGGTCTGTTGGAACGGCGTGCCGTGCGGCGCCACCGCGATGTCGAAGGCGGTGCGGGTGCCGGCGAAGTACTCGCGAAGCTGGCGCGCCACGCCGCGAAACTCGTCGGGACGTTCGACCCAGCCGGGCACCGGCCCCTGCGCTTTGCGGCCGTGCCCGAACCAGAGTACGCGCAGCGTCTCCCGATCGCCGGCCAGCAGCAGCGGCCCGACGGGACTCTCGATCGAGGTCCAGTAGACGGCCGGCGCCGTGGAGCGCGCCTCGGTGGCCATCGTCAGCGGCTTCGCTCGAAGAGCAAGGTCGCCGCGGGGCGGCCCGCGCGATCGCGCGCGAAGATCTTCAAGGCATTGCCGGTCAGTTCGTAGTGCCGCCACTCCGCCATGTTGACGGCGTCATCGGTGAGGCGTTCCGGTCCGACCCCCATCGTCAAGCCCGCGAACTCGAACTGGGTGCCACCGGGCTGCGCCTTGGCGGTGAAGTCAGCGATGACGGTGCGGGGCGGACGCGCCGCCGGCTCGTCGGGCGCCAGTTCGGCGTGCAGGGTGATGTTGGAGAAGCGGTCGAAGCGCACGAAGCCGGTGACGCGGCGAGACGTGCCGTCGGCGAGCTGGAAGCCGGTAAGACGCCACTCCCCTTCGAGCGGTGAGCCGGCGCTGTCGCCGGCCGCCGGAGCCGGCGCCGACACCGTCGGCGCGCGACGTCCGCCGCCGCTGATACAGGCCGTGGTGACGACAACGAGCACGGCGGCGGTAAGGCCGCGCCAGAGTGGAGGCGGAACCATGGTGCGCATGTGCTCAGCATGCGCCCAGGCGTGGCCCCGGCGCAATCCGGGTCGTATCAGCGAATCTTCGGGCGCACCTGGGCGAACGGCACGACCTGGAAGGAGCCGACCGCCGTCGAGGCGGCGGCCGGCACGTCGTAGAGGTCGCGCACGCCGGCGAGCCGGTCTGCCGCCACCGCCACCAACACGCCTTCGGCGTCGCGGGCATCGCCCAGCGAGAAGCGTGAGATCCGATGCACGCGATCGGGGGTGAGTCCGCGCCGCAGGTCCGGGCGCAGGTAGAAGAGGAACGAGCCCACTCCTTCGTCCACGATGAGCAAGGTCCGCGGCATCACGCCGCGGCGGTTCATGTCGTCCGAGAGCTGACGCGCGGTCAGCTGCGTGGCGACGAGCGGCCGCACGAAGAGCGACACCGCCACGAGGGCGAGAGCCGTGACCGCCAGCAAGCGCGCCGCCGCTGACCAGCGGCGGCCGTAAGTGGTCACGGAGAAGAAGCCGGCGAGCACGAGCGGGCTCATCGCCACGCTGAACCACAGCAGCATGACCAGCCCCTCCACGATGCTCTGTGCTCCGGGCTCACCGTCCGCCGTGGGCGATCCGAGCCACCACTGCGCCGTGGCCCCGGCGGCCAGCGGCAGCATCGACGTCGGCATGACGATCCACCCGGGCGGCGGCTCGGCGTCCGACCACGCCTCGACCACATGACGCGCGGCCAGCAGGGCGACCGCGGGGAACGCCGGCAGGAGATACGTCGCAAGCTTCGAGCCGGCGACGGCCAGCAGCAGGAAGTCGGCGATGAGCCAGCTCCACACCAGGCGCTCCGCAATGCCAGCGCGCCGGATCGAGCGCGAGAGTGCGGGCACGACCCACGGCCAGGCACCGAGCAGGAGGACCGGCAGGTAATACCAGAACGGACGCCCGGCATGGCGCTGCGTGGTGCCGGCCACGCCGCCCACATGACGCTCGAGGATGAAGTAGCGCAGATACCCCGGCGACGCCTGCTCCATCGCCGCATACCAGGGCCACGCGATGAGCGCGCCGACGACGAGGGCCACGGCCGCAACGCCAATGAGACGCCACGACCACGTGCGCGTCCACGCCATCCAGCTCACCATGCCGACGCCGATGAGACCCACGCCGGTCAGCCCCTTTCCGAGCATCGACAGGCCGAGCACGATGCCAGCCACGAGCGTCCAGGCGCCGAGCGAGGCGGTCGAGGTGGCGTGGTGCGCGCGCCAGAACGCGCCCAGTGCCAGCGCCACCAGCGGCACCATCACGAGATCGTGCAGCGGCGCCAGCGATACGGCGTACGGCAGCAGCATCGTCGCGTAGCAGAGCGCGGCCCAGCGCCCCACCGCCGCTCCGAAGAGCACGCGGGCCAGCCAGCCGGTGGCGGCGATGGCCGCCAGGGCCATGAGGGTGCCGGGCAATCGCACGGCGAACTCCGACGCCCCGAACACCGCCAGCGACGCCGCCTGCATCCAGAAGTAGAGGATCGGCTTGTCGAGGAACGGCTCGCCGAGCAGGCGCGGCACCGTCCAATCGCCGCGTTCGACCATCTCGATGGCGATGGCGGCGTGCAGCCCCTCGTCGTCTTCCATGAGTGGCACCGGGACGACCAGCGGCAGCAGGTAGGCCGCCACGAGCAGGGCCAGAGCCAGGCGTGGCGGGGCACTCACGGAAGACGTCGCGGCCAAGTCTCTCCCACTATAATCGGACCCTCGTCATGGCTGTCACTCTGGGATCGACGCGTCTGCTCGCCTCGGGCCGCCTCAAGGGACTGCGGGTCGGTGTGGTCGCCAATCCGGCGTCGGTGGATCACACCTTCGGGCACATCGTGGACCGCGTCGGTGCCGCCGACGGCGTCACGCTCGCCGCCATCTTCGGCCCGCAGCACGGCTTCCGCTCCGATCTGCAGGACAACATGATCGAGACCCCGCACGCCGAAGACCAGGCGCGCCGGGCGCCGGTGTACTCGCTCTACAGCGAGACCCGCGAGCCCACTGCGAAGATGCTGGCCGGCCTCGATGTGCTGGTCATCGATCTGCAGGACATCGGCGCCCGCATCTACACCTTCATCTACACGATGGCCAACTGCCTGCGCGCCTGTGGTCGTCACGGCGTGCCGGTCATCGTCTGCGATCGGCCGAACCCGATCGGCGGCGTGGCGGTGGAAGGCGAGACGCTGGTCGCCGGCTTCGAGTCGTTCGTCGGCCTCTTCCCCATCCCGATGCGGCATGGGCTCACCATCGGCGAGCTGGCGCGGCTCTTCAACGATCAGTTCGCGCTGGGCGCGGATCTCGAGGTGGTCAGCGTGGACGGCTGGCGGCGCACCGACTACGGCGACGACTGCCGCATGCCGTGGGTGATGCCCTCGCCCAACATGCCGACGCTCGATTCAGCCATCGTCTACCCCGGGACGGTGCTGCTCGAAGGCACGCTGGCCTCCGAGGGCCGCGGCACCACGCGGCCGTTCGAGATGGTGGGCGCGCCGTGGGTGCGGGCGGAGGTCTTCGCCGACCGTCTGAACGCGCATGGTCTTGCCGGCGTCATCTTCCGGCCGGCAGTGTTCGAGCCGACGTTCCAGAAACATCACGGGGCGACCTGCGAGGGCTGCCAGATCCACGTCACCGACCGCGCCGCCTTCAGGCCAGTGGTCATCGGCGTGGCCGTGATCGAAGAACTGCGGCGGGCCGATCCGTCGCGCTTTGCATGGCGGCCGCCGCCCTACGAATACGAGCATCGCCTGATGCCGATCGACATCCTCGCCGGCAGCAGCGTGATGCGCGGGGCGCTCGAACGCGGCGCTACCGCCACAGCCATCGCCGACGCCTGGCGGGCCGACGAAACGGCCTTCGAGGCGCTGCGCGCGCCGTACCTGCTCTATGACTAGCCCGAGTTCACCCGTGCCTGCCGGTCCGCCCAGTTTCGTCGTGCGCACCGTGGTCAACGCGCCGGTGGCGCGTGTGATGCAGGCGTTCTTCTCGCACACCGACCTGGCCTACTGGTGGGAGGCGGAACGCTCAGTGGCGGTGCCGCGCCCGTCGGGGGTGTTTGCGATCACCTGGCCGGCTAGCGACAGCCGCGACGAGTTGCTCGGGCCGCTCGGTGGCACGCTGCACGGCACGGTGATGGACTACACGCCGGATCGCACGCTGTTTGTCGCCGACGTCTACTGGCAGCCGCCGGCGACCGGCGAGCCGCTTGGTCCGATGGCGCTCGAGATCATGTGCCAGCCCGAACCGGACGGACAGCAGACGCGGGTCACGGTGCGCCAGAGCGCGTCCGACGAAGGGCCGCGCTGGCACCGCTACTTCGCGCTGACCGAACACGGCTGGCGCGGGGCGCTGGCGACCCTCAAGGACTACCTCGAGAACGAGTGGCTCTACCGGGTGCACACGATCAAACAGGCCAAGCCGTGAACACGGCCGACGTCGTCATCATCGGCGGTGGCGTCGTCGGGTCGGCGGCCGCGTGGCGACTGCGTCACGACGGCTTCAGCGGGCGGATCGTGGTGGTCGAGCGCGATCGCACCTACGCGCGGGCGTCGTCGTTTCTCGCCATGGGCGGCATCCGGCAGCAGTTCAGCTCGCGCGCCTGCGTGCGGATGGTGCAGCACAGCGTGGCGCTGTGGCGCGAGTTCGACCAGCGGATGCGCACCCCCACGCACATCCCGCGGACGTGGTTCCGCCAGCGCGGCTATCTCTTCCTCGCCGACGACACCAATGCCGACGCCCTGATGGCCCGCGAAGCCGCCCAGGAAGCAGCCGGCGCCGTCCAGCAGCGCCTGAGCGTGGACGAGATCCGCGCGCTGGTGCCCGGGCTGATGCTCGACGACATCCGCTTCGGGCTCTTCGGCCCCGAGGACGGCTACGCGAACCCGCGCGAAGTGCTGTTCGGCCTACGCGCGGCGGCGCTGGCCGCCGGCACCGAGTTCCTCGACGACGAGGTCGTGGAACTCGAGACGCGCGGTGGACGGGTGACCGGGGTCACGCTGGCCGCCGGCGGCTGGCTCAGTGCGCCGGTGGTGGTGAACGCCGCCGGTGCGCTCGCGGGCCGGGTGGCGCGGCTGGCCCGGCTCGACGTGCCGGTCGAGCCGGTGCGACAACTGCTCTTCCGCTGCACGCTGCCCGCCACCTGGCCGACCCGCTTTCCGATGGTCATCGATCCGGGCGGCGTCCACTGGCGCCACGACGACGCGCTCGTCGACGGCGATCCGGACCGGATCATCCTGGCGTTCACGAAGTGGGACGAACCGGCCGGCGAGAACCTCGCGTGCGACGAGGTCCGCTGGGAGAACGAGTTCTACCCGGCGCTGGCACGCCGCCTCCCTGCCGCCGTTGATGTCACCGACGTACACGGCTGGGCCGGGCACTACGAGATGACGCCCGATCACAACCCGGTGCTCGGCGAACATCCTGGCCTTGGCGGGTTCATCTTCGCCAGCGGCTTCAGCGGTCACGGCCTGATGATGTCGCCGGCCACCGGCCTGGTCGTCTCGGAGCTGGTGCGGCTCGGCGAGAGTCGCACCTTCGACATCGCGCCGTTTGCCGTCGATCGCTTCGAACGGGGTGCCGTCGTGCGCGACGGCGCCACGATCTAGGCGCCTTGGCCGGCCTAGGCGCGTCTGATACGCACGAAGTTGGCGGCGCCCAGATCCAGATCCGGGCTGACGTTCACGATGACCACGGTGGGCGAGGCGCTGAGCGCGCCGATGCCGCGCAGTTGGTCCACCACGCGCCCGCCCACCTCGTCGACATCGCCCTCGAGCGAGACCACCAGTGGCACGACGCCCCACCACAGCGCCAGGCGCCGCGCCACCTCGGGGCGATCGGTGGCCGCATAGATGGGTGCGGTCGGGCGTCCGCTCGAGAGCATGCGGGCCGTGCGGCCCTCGCGCGTGACCGCGACGATGGCGCCGGCGTGCGCGCGCGCCGCCAGCCCGATCGCCGCATCCGCCAGCCCCGACGCGTGATCCCACGGCCCCTCGCCCGGCAGCCGCGGTACGGCCATGGGACGGCGCACCCCGTCGGACTCGGCATCGCGGATGATGGCGTCGAGCGCTTCGACGGCCTTCACCGGATGTTTCCCCGCCGCCGTCTCCCCGGCCAGCATGATGGCGCCGGCGCCCATGTCGACCGCCCCGGCCGCATCGCTCACTTCGGCGCGGGTCGGCCGCGGTTCCTCCCGCATCGACTCCAGCACCTGGGTGGCGACGATCGCCGGCACGCCGCGGGCGTTGGCGGTGCGCAGGATGTCTTTCTGCACGCGCGGCACCCGTTCGAACGGCACCTCCAGCCCGAGATCGCCACGCGCGACCATCACCGCATCGGCGTGGTCGAGAATCTCGTCGAGACGCGCGATCGCTTCCGGACGTTCGAGCTTGGCGATGAGCGGGATATCGGGCACGCCGCAGGCGGCCGCCAGCGCGCGGGCGCTCGTGAGGTCGCCGGCCGACTGCACGAAGCTGAGCGCCACCAGATCGACGCCGAGTGCCAGACCGAACTTCAGATCCTCTTCGTCCTTGTCGGTCAAGGCGCCGGTGGGCAGCGCCACCTGCGGCGCGTTGATGCCCTTGTGCTCGGCCAGCCAGCCGCCGTTCACGACGCGGGTGCGGATGGCGACCCCGTCGGTGCCCTCGACGCGCAGCTCGATGCGGCCGTCGTCGAGCAGCAGGCGGTCGCCGGCGTGGACGGTGCGGGCCAGTTCCGCGTAGGTGGTCGAGACGCGTCCGGGCCCGCCCACGAAGTCGCCGGTGGCGATGATGAGCGCCTCGCCCTCGCGGAGCTGGATGGCCTGCCCCCCTTCGAGCAGGCCGGTGCGGATCTTGGGGCCGCTCAGGTCCTGCATGATCGCCACCTGGCGGCCGACGCGGTCGGCGGCGGCGCGGGCCCGCGCATAGGTGGCCCGATGGGTCTCGTGCGTGCCGTGCGAGAAATTGTGGCGCACCACGTCCACGCCGGCCTGCAGCAGCGCCTCGAGGGTGGCGTCGTCCTTGGTGGCTGGCCCGAGCGTGGCGACGATCTTGGTGTGTCTCATTCCCTACAGCTTACAATCGGCACCGTCATGCGCCCCATCACGCCGCCCGCGGTGGGCGCTTACCTCGACGGCCTGACGCGCCTGCCGCATCCCGTGCTCGCCCGCATCCGCGCCGAAGGTGACGAGGCCGGCGTGCCGATTGTGGACGCCCTGACCGGCGCGCTGCTGCACGCGCTGACCTGCGCCATCGCGGCCACGAAAGTGCTCGAGATCGGCACCGCCATCGGTTATTCCACGGCGTGGATGGCGACCGCCCTGCCGCCCACGGGCCTGTTGGTCTCGCTCGAACGCGACCCCGCCCGCGCCGCCACCGCGCGCGCCCATCTGGCCGAGGCCGGGCTCGACGACCGCGTGAACGTGATGATCGGCGAGGCCGACCGCTATCTCCACAAGCTCGCCGGGCCCTTCGATCTCATCTTCCAGGACGGTGACAAGACCCAGTACGGCCCCATGCTCGACAAGCTCGCGCCGCTGCTCAGACCTGGCGGCCTGCTCGTCACCGACAACGTGTTGTGGGACGGCGAGGTGGTGCCGGGGTTCGGCGACACGCCGCGCCGGAAAGCCGTTGACACGGCGGCGATTGCCGCCTACAACGAGCAGCTCGCGCGCGACCCGCGGTTCACGACGAGCTGGCTGCCGGTGGGCGACGGGGTGGCGGTGGCGGTAAAGACCGGGGCTGGGAACGCACATGAGTGAACCACTGTCCACACACGAAGCAGGCACGGCGGCGATCGCGCGCTGGCTGGCGGCGGCAGAAGCCGATGCGGATCGGCGCGGGCTGCCGGAGCTGAAGCCGTTGCTGCAGGGGCTGGCCGCGTCCACGACGGCGCTGCGGGCGGCGGACTGGAACGACCACGCCGATGCCGAACCCACCACCGCATCCTGCCGGGCCGACCAGTCATGACCGACTGGCAGGGCGAGACCATCGCCGAGCTCGCGGCCGCGCTGGCCCGTGATGAGACGACGTCGGTCGCGATCACCGAGCGCTGCCTCTCGCGCATCGCGGCACTGAATCCGCGCCTGAACGCCTTCATCACCGTCACCGGTGAGCGAGCGCTGGCCGCCGCGCAGGCGGCCGATCGGACGCGCGGCGCCGGCCATGCCACCAGCGCCTTGCACGGCATTCCGATCTCGCTCAAAGACCTCATCGACGAGGCGGGCATCGTCACCACCGCCGGGTCGCTGGTGCGGGCAGAGGTGGTCGCCAACGCCGACGCCACGCTCACGAGGCGCCTGCGCGCGGCCGGCGCGGTCCTGGTTGGCAAGACCAACCTGCACGAGTTCGCCTTCGGCACCACCAATGAAGACTCCGGGTTCGGCCCGACGCGCCATCCTCTCGACGACACCCGCGTGACCGGCGGGTCGAGCGGCGGCTCGGCGAGCGCGGTCGCCACCGGCATGTCGATCGCGTCAGTGGGCAGCGACACCGGCGGGTCGGTCCGCATCCCGGCTGCCGTGTGCGGCGTCGTCGGTCTGAAGCCCGGCTGGAATGAGATTCCCGCCGATGGCGTCGTGCCGCTCAGCCGTCAACTCGACCACCTCGGGCCGCTGGCGCGCACCGTGACCGATGCGTGGCTTCTGCACGAAACGCTCGCCGGTCGCGCGCCGGCACCGGACGCGCGCCTCGAGGGACGTCCGCTCACCGGCGCGCGGTTCGGGCTGCTGCGCGGCTACTTTGCCGAGCGCCTCGACACCGACGTCGAGGCGGTGTTCGAGGCCGCCGTCGAGACGCTGCGCCGCGCCGGTGCGATCGTCGAGCCGGTCGAGATTCCGCACGCCCGCGACATCGCGCCCGTCTACCTGCACCTGGTGCTGGCCGACGCCGCCGCCTATCACGCCGAGACGCTCGAGCGACGGCCCGACGACTACACGGCCAACGTCCGCATCCGACTCGAGATGGGCCGCTACGTGCTGGCGGAAGACTACGTGCGGGCGCTGCGCGGACGCGAGATCATCGCGCGCGAGATCGACGAGGCGCTGGTGGGCCGCGAGGCGCTGCTCTGTCCGACACTGCCGGTGCCGGCGCCGCCGCTGGGTGAGACGATGGTGGCGGTGGGCCAGGGGCGCACCGAGCCGGTACGTAGCGCCATGCTCCGTCTCACGCAGCCCTTCAACCTGGGCCGGCAGCCGGCGCTGACGGTGCCATGCGGCCGCGTACAGGCCTCCGGCCTGCCGGTGGGCCTGCAGCTGGCGGGTGCCCGCGGAGACACCTCCGGCTTGCTGAGTGTCGGACTGTCAGTGGAACGCGCGCTCGCGCGGACGGTAACGGGCGCGTAACGCCCGCTACAGATAGCGGATGAGGCCGACGAGCGCGTTGTAGATCACGTCGGCCAGTTCCTCGACGAGCGGCGCGTACTCGCCACTATCCACGGCTTCGGCCACTGTGACCGGATCCGTGAGGACGAGCCAGATCGTGGCGACGGCCACGATCACCGCGACGAGCCCCACCACCCCTGCCAGGCTGACGCTGGCGCGACGAAGACGATTCGAACGAGGGTCGGGGTCGGACATGGCGCTGTCCAAGGCGGATGATACACCCCGGACGGAGGATCAGACGCCAAACGGCCGCCGATTGTTTCAGGGCGTGAGCACCAGCTTGCCGCTGACATTGCCGGCTTCGAGACGGCGGTGCGCGTCGGAGGCTGCTTCGAGCGGCATCGCGGCATCGACGAGCGGCCGCAGCCGCCCGGCGAAGAAGAGCGGCGCCGCCTGCAGCAGTTCCGCCTTGGTGCCCATGTAGGACCCGAGCAGACTGAGCTGGCGCGAGAACAGGAAGCGCAGATCGATGGCAGCCTCCCAGCCGGTGGTGTTGCCACACGTGACAAGGCGTCCACCGGGTGCCAGCGACCGCACGCTTTTGGCCCACGTCGCCTGGCCTACGTGTTCCACCACCACGTCAACGCCGCGCCGGCCGGTGAGGCGCCGCACCTCGCTGACGATGTCACCCGTGTAGTGGTCGATGACGTCGTCAGCACCGAGATCGCGCGCCCGCTGCTGCTTGTCGGCACTGCCGGCGGTGGCGATGACGCGGGCGCCGAAGAGCCGCGCCAGCTGAATCGCCGCCTGACCGACGCCGCTGGCGCCCGCCAGCACCAGCACCGTCTCCCCCGCCATCACTTTCGCGCGCGTCACCAGCATGTGCCAGGCGGTGAGGAACGTCAGCGGGAACGCCGCCGCGTCGACGAACGAGACGTGATCGGGGATCGGCACGGCGTTGACCACCGGCACCCGCACGAGCTCGGCGTAACCGCCGTCACTCTGGTAGCCGAGCACGTCGTAGCTCGCGCACATGTTGTCGAACCCGCCCAGGCACGCGCCACAGTGGCCGCACGACAGGCCTGGTTGCAGCAGCACGCGCGTTCCCGCCGCCAGTTCGCCGCCTGGCGCGTCCACGATCTCGCCAGCCACATCGGCGCCGGAGATGTGCGGGAACGGAATCGTGACGCGGTCGAGTCCGCGGCGCTGGTAGAGGTCCAGGTGGTTCAGGGCGCAGGCACGCACGCGCACGACGAGCTGGCCGGAGGTGGCGACCGGATCCGGCGCCGCTTCGACCTGCAGCACGTCGGGCCCGCCGTGCGCGTGGAAGCGAACGGCGCGCATGTCAGACGAGTTCCTCCGCCGCCAGATCGTAGGCCAGCCCGTGTTCGCGCAACTGCGGCTCGACCGTGGCCGGATCGCCGACGACCACGGCCGTGAGCTGGCCAGGCCGCACGTGCCGGCCGGCCGCCGCGGCCACCGCATCGAGCGTCACCGCATTCAGGCGCGGCACGAACTGCTCGAAGTGGTCGGGGCCGATGTCGTGCAGGCTCATCTGCGCCACCGCGCGCGCGACCTGCTGCGCCGTCTCGAAGCCGCGCGGATAGCCCAGACCCACGGCTGCCTTGGCACGGGCCAGCTCCTCGGGCGTCACCGGACGCGTCGAGTGCAGTTCGCTCACCTCGCGCAGTATCTCGCTGGCGGCGTCGGCCGTGGCCGTCGTCTGCACGCTCGTGTGGATGCTGAAGGGCCCGCGATCGCGGCGGAAGTCGAACCCCGATCGCACGCCGTAGGTATAGCCCTTGGCCTGCCGCAGGTTCAGGTTCAGGCGGCTCACGAACTGGCCGCCGAGCACCGCGTTCCAAAGCAGCAGAGCGTGATAATCGGGGGTGTTGCGCGCCGCCGACACCTGGCCCACGCGCAGTTCCGACTGCGACGCACCAGGCCGGGCGACGACCAGCACGCGTCCACGCGGCTCCGGAGCCTCCACCACCCGCGGCCCGGCGCCGTTCATCGGGCCTGCCGCCCAGGCGCCGAAGGCCGCTTCGGCGAGGGCTATGCCTTCGGCGGTATCGAGATCGCCAGCCACGACCAGCGTGGTGGCGCGTGCCTGATAGCCGTGACCGTGGAAGGCGCGGATGTCGTCGGTGGTGGTGGCGCGCACGGCGTCCGGATCGCCGATGCCGGGGTGACCATACGGGTGGCGTCCGAAGATGGCGCGGGTGAGCGCCCGATCGGCAAGACTCGCTGCCTGCGCGCGCATCTGCCGCAGCCGGTCGAGCCGCAGCCCGCGTACCCGCTCGACGTCGTCGGGCGCCAGACGGGGCCGGATCAGCAGGTCGGCAAGCAGCGCCGCGGCGCGCGACACGTGACGCGAGAGCGTCGTGATGGTGACGACGGTGGCGTCGGGCCAGACCTCGATGTCGGCCTCGGCGCCGATGCGCGCCAGCACGTCGGCCAGGCCCGGCCCGTCGAGCGTGCCGGCGCCGTCGTCGAGCAAATCGGCAGTGAACGCAGCCAGCCCCGGCCGGTCGGTCGGGTCGGCCGACGAGCCGCCGCGCACGAGCGCCGTGAGCGACACGATCGGCGCCGCGCGCTGCGTGATGACGCGCACGTCGAGGCCGCCGGCCAGCGCCGCCCGTTCGATGGTCGGGAAGCGGAACGGCCGCGGCGGTCCCGACGCCGGCAGCTGCGAGCGGTCGACGGCCCTCATGCGGGATGCACCGGCAGGGCGCCCGGCAACCCGAGCGTCGTCTGGCCGCGCGGCACGACCGAAAGCGCTACCCCCGGAACGGCGCGCAGCCAGCGGCGGACGGCGGCCGCGACCGACTCGGCGGTGGCCCGCGCGTAGCGTTCGCGATCGGCGTGGATGAACCCGGGCGATCCCGTGAAGACGTTGTAGGCGTTCAACTGATCGGACTTTCCGCCGAAGCCGCCAATCGTCTGCACGCGGTAGACGAACTGCGCTTCGGCGCGGGCGGTGGCACGCTCGAGTTCCGCGGTGGTGGGCCCGGCGGCGGCCAATTCGTCGAGCGTGCGGTCGATGACGGCGGCAATCGCCTCGAGCGACTGGTCCGGGGCCGCAGTGGCTGAAATGTGGAACACGCTCGACATCTCGCGCGAGGCCTGGAGTGCCGAGACATCGGCCGCCAGCCGGGTGTCGTAGACGAGCGCGCGGTAGAGCCGCGAGGTCTTGCCGTTCGAGAGCACGTCGGCGGCGATGTCCATCGCGGCGTCGTCGTCGTCGAACATCGCCGGGGTATGCCACGCGAGCGACAGTCGCGGCAGCTCCACGCGGTCTTCGAGCACGAGGGTGGCCGGAGCGTCCAGCGTGGCGACGCGGCGCGGGTGCATCACCGTGGGGCCCGGCGCGAGGTCGCCGAAGTAGCGCTCGACCAGCGCCAGCGTGTCGTCGACGTCGACGTCACCGGCAATCGCGATCGAGGCGTTGGCGGGGTGGTAGAAGGTGCGGAAGAACTGCCGGGCGTCGTCGACACTCGACGCCACCAGATCCTCCGGTGCACCGATGGTGACCCACGAGTACGGATGTTCGGGTGCGAAGAGCGCCGCGGCGAGCGCCACGCTCGACAGGCCGTAGGGGCGATTTTCGTAGTTCTGGCGCCGCTCGTTCAGCACCACCTCGCGTTCGGTCGTGAACTTCTCTTCGCTGAGCGCCGGCAGCAGATGGCCCATCCGATCGGATTCCATCCACAGCGCCAGTTCGAGCGACTGCGACGGCACCACTTCCCAGTAGTTGGTGCGATCGGTGTTGGTCGAGCCGTTGACGAGCCCGCCAGCTTCCTGCAGGGCTTCGAAGTAGCCGGCCGGATGATGCGCCGATCCCTTGAACATGAGGTGCTCGAACAGATGCGCGAAGCCGGTGCGGCCGGGTTGCTCGTGGCGCGAGCCGACGTGATACCAGACGCTCACGGCCGCCATCGGGATATGGCGGTCCTGGTGGACGATGACGTCGAGTCCGTTGGCGAGCGTGTGTGTCGTGTAGGGAATATCCATCGCGTCGGGCGTCAAAGCGTCATCGTATCGTGAAGCTGTGACCAGGTCACGGCCCGTCGCGCCGCTGTGAGGCGACACGCATGTAGTGGTTCAGATCACGGCGCCGAAGAAACGGCCGACTGCCGCCGTCACGGCCATCGCCACCGCGCCCCAGAAAGTGACGCGCGCGGCGCCACGCAGGATCGGCGCACCGCCGAGTTGGGCCGCCAACGCGCCGAGCGCGGCCAGCAGCCCGAGCGTCGACAGTGCGACGACGACGCTCACCTGCGCGACCGGCACGACGGCAGTCACCACGACCGGCAGCGCCGCCCCGAGCGCGAAAGCCGCGGCCGACGTCAGGGCCGCCTGGAGCGGCCGCGCCATCGAGACCTCGGTCATCCCCAGCTCATCGCGCGCGTGCGCGGCGAGCGCGTCGTGCGCGGTGAGTTCGGTGGCGACCTGGTCGGCCAGCGCGGCGCTCAGGCCGCGCCCGCGGTAGATGCCGGCCAGCTCGGCATGTTCGGCGACCGGGCTCTCGGCCAGCTCACGCCGTTCCCGCGCGTAGTCGGCGCCTTCGGTATCGGCCTGCGAGCTGACCGACACGTATTCGCCGGCCGCCATCGACAACGCGCCGGCGACCAGGCCGGCAGTGGCCGTCAGCAGCACCGCTGCGGCGTCGACCCCGGCCGCCGCGGCGACGCCCACGACGAGGCTGCTGGTCGAGATGAGGCCGTCGTTGGCGCCGAGGACGGCGGCGCGCAGCCAGCCGACATGAGCGGTGCGGTGGCGTTCGACATGGACCATGAGGACGTCGTTCAGCCCAGCATACTGCCGCCGCCTCGATGAAGTACGGTATCTGCCGACGATGGCCACGCCGTTTGATACCGCGCGCGACAGCGCCGCGATCGACGCCGCGCCGGCGTGGCGTATGCTGGCGTGGCTGGCCACGGCCGAACTGCTCGGCATGTCGCTGTGGTTCTCGGCCACCGCCGTGACCCCGTCGCTGAGCGACGCCTTCCGCCTCACGCCGGGCCAGTCGGCGTGGTTGACGATGGCGGTGCAGGGCGGCTTCGTCGTCGGCACGCTGGCGACGGCGCTCACGCACGTCGCCGACGTCATGAGCGCGCGCCGCCTGATGGGCGTTGGCTGCCTCGCCGGCGCTGCCGCCAACGCCGGCGCCCTGGTGGTCGCCTCGCCGCTGGCGCTCATCGCCACGCGCGTGCTGACGGGCGTGGCGCTGGCCTGGGTCTATCCGCCGGCGATGAAGATCGTCGCCGGCTGGTTCCGCCAGCGCCGTGGCCTGGCGCTCGGCGCACTGGTCGGGGCGCTTACTCTGGGCAAGGCCACGCCGCATCTGGTGACCGCGCTTTTCGGCGGCGACTGGAAGACCTCGATGGCCTTCACGTC
Source organism: Acidobacteriota bacterium (assembly GCA_031404695.1). Classification (GTDB taxonomy): domain Bacteria; phylum Acidobacteriota; class Vicinamibacteria; order Vicinamibacterales; family UBA2999; genus CADEFD01. Next base: position 16,022 of record JANNIB010000483.1, on the reverse strand, counting down.
AGTGCTGGCCGTCGGCGGGGCCGTCGTGGCGCTCGGCCTCGTCCGCGACGGACCGCTGGCGCTCACCGCGGCGCGTTTCGACCTCGGCGCCATCCGCCGCATCCTCGCCGTGCGCGAAGTGCGGCTGGTCACGCTCGGCTACCTCGGACACATGTGGGAGCTGTATGCCATGTGGGCGTGGGTGGCGACGTTTGCCGCCGCGAGCCTGGCGGCCAGTGGCGTCGGCGACACCTCTGTCGGGCGCCTGGCGGCCCTGGTCGCCTTCGTCGCGATTGGGACCGGCGCCGTCGGCTGCGTGATGGCAGGCCGGCTCGCCGACGCGCTCGGCAAAGCGCGTATCGCCCGCGCCGCGATGCTGGCGTCAGCCGTCTGCGCCGTGGCGACCAGCGTCGTCTACGGACGCCATCCCGCCTGGCTGGTCGTGCTGGTGGCGGTGTGGGGTTTCGCCGTCGTCGCCGACTCGGCGCAGTTTTCGGCGCTCGTCAGCGAACACGCGCCGGCAGATGCCGTCGGCACCGCGCTGACGCTGCAGACCTCGCTCGGCTTCCTGCTGACGATGGTGACCATCGACGCCCTGCCGCGCGTGGCCGGCGTGGTCGGATGGCAGTGGGCGTGTTCACTGCTGGCCCTGGGCCCCATCCTGGGAGCGCTCGCCATGGCACGGCTGCGCTCGCGGAACTCGGGGCTGGGGGCTGGGGGCTGGGGCGTGCAGCGTCTCGGGGGTAGAAGCCCAGTGCATCGCCGCCGTGCGGCGATGCGTCCGCGTGACGCGGCGCGCCCCAGCCCCCAGTCCCTAGCCCCGGCAAGATTCAGCGTATCAGGTGCGCGTCAGCGCACCTGAATCAGCGGGATCTTGCCCTTGTGCTTGATCGCGTTCTCGTGGGCCGCGACCGCCGCGCGCATGGCCACCCGCTCGGCGAGCTGGAAGATGCCGCGCCCGGCCGGCGACTGCGGTTCGGCGATGACCAGCGGCACGCCGCGATCGCCGCCGACGCGGATCGGCGGGTAAACCGGCAGGCGGCCGAGGAAGGCGACGTCCATTTCCTTCGCCAGTGTCTCGCCGCCGCCATGGCCGAAGATGTCGCTTTCGATGTGGCAGTTCGGGCAGGCGTAGTAGCTCATGTTCTCGACCAGGCCGAGCGTCGGAATCGTGAGCTTCTCGTACATCTTGACGGCCCGGCGGGTGTCGGCCAGCGACACCACCTGCGGCGTCGTGACCACGACGGCGCCGGCCACCTTCACCGTCTGGCTGAGCGAGAGCGCGACGTCGCCGGTGCCGGGCGGCATGTCGATGATGAGGAAGTCGAGGTCTTTCCACGCCACTTCGGTGAAGAACTGACGGATGGCACTGTGCAGCATCGGCCCGCGCCAGATGAGCGCCTGGTCGTCTTTGGCGAGGAAGGCCATCGAGACGATCTGCACGCCGAACTTCTCGGCCGGGATGATCTTGGTGCCGTCGGTGCCGAGTTCGGTCGAGATGCCGAACATGAGCGGCACGTTCGGCCCGTAGACGTCGCCGTCCAGGATGCCGACCTTGGCGCCCATCTGCGACAGCGCCAGCGCCATGTTCACCGACACGGTGGTCTTGCCCACGCCGCCCTTGCCGGCGCCCACGGCGATGATGTTCTTCACGGTGGGCAGCGGCGTGCCGCCGTGTTCGGGCTTGGTCACCGCCTTCACGACGGCGGTCACGGTGATGTCGACATCGCCCACGCCCTCGAGCGCGGCGACGGCGGCTTCGGCCTCGTCACGCAGACGCTGACGCAGGGGGTGGGCCGGTGTCGGCAGTTCGAGCGTGAAGGCCACGCGGCCCTCGGCCACCGTCACCTGCTTCGCCATACCGAGCGCCACCAGGTCTTTCCCGAACTCGGGATCGACCACACGTTTGAGGGCATCCAGCACCGCGGCCGACTGCAATCCGTCTGACATCACGACATCCTCCGAGGCATCCGATCAAGCTTACTCCACCGCTTCGGCGGTGGCGGATGCACGGGGTTTGTGTAAAACTCCACCCCGGCCGGTCACTCCCGCCCGCCCGAAGGAGACACTCCGATGGCAGACGCTACCACCCCTCCGCCGCTGCCGACCGGCGGCACCCCGTCGAGCAATCGCGGTGTCATGATCGTGTTGTCGTACCTGTGGCTGCTGGCCCTGGTGCCGCTGCTGGTCGAGAAAGACGACAAGGAAGTGCAGTGGCACGCCAAGCACGGCATCGTGCTGATGCTGGCCGAGCTGTTCCTGTGGATCGCCATCTACATCGTGCAGGCCATTCTCGGCACCATCCTCGGCTGCCTCTTCGCCCTGCTCACGCTGCCGATTGGCCTCGGGATCATCGCCGTGCACATCATCGCCATCGTCAAGGGCCTGAACGGCGGTCGGCTCATCATCCCGGGCGTCTCGCAGTACGTCGAGAGACTCTAGCGATGCGCCGAGGCGCGTGGGCGGTGCTGGCGCTGATGGTCGCGGCCATCGCTGCCGATCTCACCCGCGTGCCCGAACACCAGATGAGCGCCCGGGTCGCGGTGGCGGGCATCCATGCCTACCAGGCCACCGCCTCGCGGGTCTTCAGCGCCAGCGGCGTGACCTGCCGCTTCGACCCGACCTGCAGTCACTACGGCGAGGCAGTGATCCGCCGCTACGGGCTGGTGCGGGGCGGCTGGATGGCCGGCAAGCGGGTGCTGCGCTGCGGCCCATGGACGCCGCTCGGCACGCTCGATCCGCCGCCGGTCAGCGCCTGACACCAGCCCGGCAGGCCTAGACGACCGGCGGCGCCGGCGGCGGCAACGGCAGGAACACCTGCCGGCCTTCGTTGTGCAGCAGCACCCACAGCGCGTAGCCACCAAGCGCGGTGCCGAACGGCAGCAGCGGCAGGTTGCCGATGGCGAGCCCCAGCGCGAGGAGCCGCGCCCGCGGCCCGTAGCCGGCAAGCGCCCGTCCCACCCACGTGTGCAGCCCGGCCCAGATAAGGGCGATGACCGCAAACGAGCCCATCGCCACGGCAGTCACGCCCGCCGCCACGTCCGACCCGGTGGCCACTGGTCCCGAGACGCGGGCGATGGCCGCGGCACCGCCGGTCAGCGCCAGCGCCGCCGCCCCGACGATGGCGAACACCGCGCCCCACACGCGGTAGAGCTGGGCGAGGAAGTCGATGTGGCGGATCACAGCACGGCGACGCGCACTTCGACGTGCGCGCGGTGGCCGCGTGGGTGGGCCACGCTGAAGGCGAAGCGGGCGCCATCGACGACGCCGGCCGGCACGGTGAGGGTGAGCGGATAGCGCTCGATGGTCGCGCCGGTGCCTTCACACGGGTCGCACGCGGCGTTCCAGGTCTCGCCGCGTCCGCCGCAGCCGACGCAGGCACGGGCGAGCGGCACGTCGATCGGCACCTTCACGCCGGTGCCCGCCTGGCGCGGCGAGAGCTGCACGAGGGCCACCATTGGCTCGGCCTCCACGGTGTCGCCGAAGCCGGCGCGCATGCGGCCGATGGGTCCCCGCATCGAGGGGAAGTCGATGGCCACCTCGTCGGACAGGGACCTCCCGATCTCGCGCTCGAGTTCAGGCGAGTGATCGGTGGCCGTCCAGGCCTCGTCGACGCTCCAGTAGCGGGGCATAACGCAAACGCGGGCCCCGAGGCCCGCGACTCTCGTACGATAGGAGCGGGGTGCGGCGTTGTCAAGACAACGCCGATACGATCAGCGGGCCGCGTGGGGCGGCTGCGAGGATTGCCGAACCATGCAGAAAGAATGCCCGCAGTGCGGCGAGAACATGCGGCTCAGCCTGCGCGAGGAAATCCGCCACATCCCGGGGTCGTCGCAGGTCCTGCGGACGCCGATCCGCGAGTGGATCTGCCCCGAGTGCGATTACTTCGAGGAAGCGGACCGCGAGGTCGACGAGGGATAGCTGCCGCGGCTGGACGGCGCGCAGCAAAAAGGGGCCTTGCGGCCCCTTGGGTCGAACCCGGACGCGCCGGACGCGCTAGCGCGCGCCGACGGTCAGCATCATTTCGCGGCGCAGGGCGTCGTCGGCGTCATCGAGGCTCAGCTCGGTTTCGCATTCGTCGCACAGCACCTCGAACACGGCGGGACGCGACTCATCGGTGACCTCGACCCGGCTGTCATCGAGCTTCACCACATGCATCTGCAGCGTCTTGACCTGGAAGTTCTGGTCATTGCCGCAATTCGGACACGTCAGCGCCACGCCACTGCTCCTCTCGCGGGCCCGGAGGCGGGCACACGCTTCTCATAGTCTAGTGAAAAGGTTCCGGCAGGCACAAGAAAGAAAACTCATGAATCGAGCCGGATAATGCGTCCGTCCACATTTGTCTCCGGAACCAGCCGGCGGACGCCCTCCACATACGCCTGCAATTGACGCGCGTCGGCGTCACGCGGGGCGCCGGTCTTGAACTCCACCAGCGTCACCGAGCCGTCGGCCCGGCGGACGACCGCGTCCACCACCGCTCGGAGGGTCGCGCCGTTGGCCGCCGGCCACGACAACGCCACCTCATGCTGGACATCTGGTTCGCTGATGAACGCCTGGATGTCCGGGCGGGCAGACAGGCGGGCCAGGGCCCGCAGCGCCGCCTCACGGGCGCCGCCCTCGGCCGACTCGCCGATCGACGCCACCAGCGCGGCCCGACGCTCCGCTGAGGCCGAGAGTGCCCCCGCGGCCACCGCCCGATGCACCAGCGAGCCGATGGCACGGGCGGTGGCGCGCTCGGGCGATCCGTCGCGGCCAGCGGCGGGCGTCGCACCGGCACGCGCCACATCGCTGACATTGCTGGCCGCGGTCGCCGTGACGGCAAGCGGCGCGAAGTCGTCGTCGGCTGTCACCGCCGAAGGCAGCGCCGCCGGCACCACCGGCGCGGCGGTCGGCCGCACCAGCCGGCATAAGTGCAACGCACCCGACGCCGCCGTCCACGTCGCCGTCTCGTCGGTGCCGCTGGCGGCCCTGGCGAACAGCGGATGGAACGACGGCGGCAGCACCGCCCCGAGCGCCGTGGGCGCCGGTGCGAATACGCCGTGCCTGGTGAGAGTGGTCGCTAGATACAGCCGATCGCGGGCCCGCGTCACGGCCACGTAGACCAGGCGTTTGTTCTCTTCACGCTCGCGTGTCTCGATCTCCTCACGGGCATCGTTCACGAGGCTGTCGATCGACACCAGGTCATCCGGCTCGCCGTCGGCGCCCACGCGCGCGACGACTTCCACCGGATCGCCGCGGCCGCCGGTGCCGCGTGACAGGTTGACGACGAACACCACCGGGAACTCCAGCCCCTTGGCGGCGTGCACGGTCATCAGGTTCACCGCATCGAGGGCGTCGACGATGGCATTGGACTCGTCACCCGCCATGAGCTGCGACACGCGGTCGGCGATGCGGCCGAGTGTGGCGTAGCCGCGGTTCTGCAGGCGGCGGATGAGGCCGCGCAGCTTCTTCAGGTTCTCGCGCGCCTGCACGCGGCCGGCGCCACGCAGTTCGAACGCGTAGGCGCTCTCGTGCAGCACGGCATCGACCAGTTCGGCCGGGGGCAGCCGGTCGGCGAGCGCGATCCAGCGCCGCGCCGACGCCCGGGCCCGCCTCAGCACCACCCGGTCGTCGTCGCCGAGTTGGGCCAGCGCCTCGGGCGGCGACTCGGCGCGCAGGGCCTGCGCCAGGCGTGGCGCCAGACGCTTCAAGGCCGGGTCGGAGAGCCGCACGAGACGCGAGCGCAGGAACGCCGCGGCGTGGAGATCGGTGTCGGGCTCGGCCAGGTAGCGGATGAGCGCGATCACGTCTTTCACTTCGTCGGCGTCGAAGAAGCCGAGTCCCTTGTAGACGTAGTAGGGCACCCCCACACGTTCGAGCTCGCGTTCGAAGTCGCGATGGCTGTCGCGGGAGCGGAACAGGATGGCGATGTCGCCCGGCGCGATCTCGCGCGGCACGCCGGTGTCGCGGTCGCGCACGGTCTCCTTACGGGCAATCAGGCCGGCGATCTCGCCGGCCACGGCGCGCGCGCACTCGCTCGTCTGCGGCGACGCCACCACGCCCACCGGGCAGCCGCGCCAGTCATCCATCGTCACCGGGAAGCGATCGCGGTCGTCGTAGCGGAAGGCGTCCACACGGTCGGTGCGTTTCTCCACTTCGTCGCAGATGTCGTTCACGAACTGCTGCAGGGCCGGCACGGCGCGGAAACTCTGCACGATGGCGCGCCGGGCGGGACGTCCGGGACGCAGGCGTCCGATGAGCTTCACGGCTTCTTCGAGCACCCCGACCTCGGCATCGCGGAAGCCGTAGATCGACTGCTTGCGGTCGCCGACCACGAAGATCGACGGCGGCGCCGGGCCTTCGTAGGCCACGCCCACGCCCTCGCCCCACGCCCGCACGAGCAGTTCGACCAGCGCCCACTGCGGCCGGCTCGTATCCTGCAGTTCGTCCACCAGCACGTGCTGGTAGCGTGATTCGAGCCGGTAGCGGCTCTGCGAGAACTCCTCCATGCGTTCGAGCAGCGCCAGCGCCTTCACGAGCGCGTCGGTGAAGTCCACCATCGCGTGTTCGTCGAGCGTCTTGCGATACTGCTCGATGGCCCGGGCGGTGAGCCAGCGGAGGCTGCGGGCCAGCACCACGTTCACGTCGGCGCGATGCGCATCGACCAGCCGCGGCACGTCGGCGCCGATCTCGCCGACGAGCGCGGTGTGCGTCTGATAGGCGGCTCCGGGAGGAAACGCCGCCTTCTTGTGCGCCAGACGTTTCCTCGGCGTGCCGCTCTTCGTGACGGCGTAGTCGCGCAGACGCCCCAGCAGGTCCGCGATCTCGCCGGGCTCGACGTTGGCGCCGGGCGCCAGCGCGCGCGCCAGGCCGGTGGCCAGCAGGCGGAAGTCGTTGGCGTCGGGCCCGGTGGCGATGAGGCGCGACAGACGGCCGTCGGCGAAGACATCGACCAGGCGCGCGGTGGCCCGCGCCGCCGCCACTTCCGCCGTCAGCCCCTGAGGCGCGCGACGCAGGAAGCGGTCGAGCGCGGCCACGGCGACCAGCCGGCGGTCGAGCAGCCGCACCAGCGCCCCACGGAGGCGGCCCTCGCCCATCCGCGCGAAGAGCAGCGCGACGTCGGCGTCGTGGGCGCTCTGCGCGCGGCCGAGGCGCAGCGTGCGGTCGAGGGCCTCATCCTGGAGCCGCGGCGTCTCGGTCTCGTCGGCAACGCCGAAGCCGGGATCGACATCGGCTTCGAGCGGGAACTCACCGAGCAGCGACAGGCAGAAGGCATCGATGGTGCTGATCGCAGTCTCGGCGAGACGTCCGCGCAGCGCCTTCCAGACGTCGTCTGGAATGGCGCCGATCTCCGCCAGCCGGGTCAGTTCGGCGACGATCCGCGCCCGCATCTCGGCCGCCGCCTTGCGCGTGAACGTGATGGCGAGCACCCGCCGCGGCTCGACCCCGGCCCGCAGCAGGTTGACGTAGCGGTCGACGAGCACTTTGGTCTTGCCGGTGCCGGCGGACGCTTCGAGTGCGACGTGCACGGCCGGGTTCACCGCGTACTCACGGGCGGCATGGTCTCTGGCGAGCGCCTCGGCCAGCGGCCCCTGGGGCGCCGGCGGCTCGACGGTCTCGTCGCCGAACGCGAACGGGAGCTGGCCGTCAGTCATTGGCCGCCTCCCCGTCTGCCGCGACCGTGTCGTCGGCGCCGTCGCCCACGCCCGGCAGCGCTGGCTCGTCGCTGACATAGTCCTTGCGACACACCGACACATAGGCGCAATAGCTGCAGAGCGATCGTTCCGCCGGCTGCGGCGGGAAGTGCCCGGCGCCGATGCCATCGAGCACGTCGAGCAGTTGCGACTGCGCCTCAGCCAGGCGCGCCGGCAGATCGGACGGCTTCTTCGTGAGCGGCACCAGCGCTTCGGTGCCCTCGTACGACAGATAGCTCGCGGCACCCAGCCGCCAGTGACGGCCGCGGTAGCCGGCCAGCCGCTGTTCGACGCAGACCGAGTAGATCGGCAGCTGCAGGGCCCGCCGGGTGTCGGGTACCGCCCGCGTCTTGTAGTCGATGAGGTGGAAGGTGCCGTCGTTCAGCAGGTCGATGCGATCGACCTTGCCGCGCAGGGTCAGCGTGCGCGAGCGGCCATCGGCCGTCGTGAACGTGAAGGCGCCCTCCAGCTCGAACTCGAGCAGCCGGTCGACGACCTCGCCGCCGCGCTCGACCTCCATCGCCAGCACGCGCCGCGCGATTCCCGGCGTGCCCGCCGTGCCGAACAGGCGCAGCCGTTCGATGGCCGCCTCACCGGCGGGCAACGTCGCGAGCGCCGCGCTGGCGACGCCCTCGACGATCCGCTGCGCCTCGGGCAGCAGGTCCGCCGTGATGGCGCCGTGTCCGGCCGCCTTCCACGCCGCAAAGGTCTTCTCGAAGAGGTCGTGCAGGAACAGGCCGCGTTCGAGCGGCGTGCGGCTGTCTTCGTCCTCGGGCGGCTCCTCGAGACTCAGCACCTGCGAGGCGTAGAACTTGAACGGGCAATCGAGGTAGCGCTCGAGGCGGCTCACCGACACCCGCGGCAGCAGCCACGGGCCCGCCTCGCCGTGGAACGAGGCGTCGGTGCGTGGCGGCCGCGCCAGGCGCACCTCGGCCCACGCCCGCGGTTCGAGGGCCAGCGCGTCGAGTGCGGGAGGTTCGATGGCCAGTGCTTCCCACGGAAAGATGCGTGTCGACTGGTCGGGCGGCACCACCTGCCGCGGCGGCCCGAGCGCCCGCACCTCGTGCAGAAAGGCCGAGGGCTCGACCACGGCATCGTCTTCGAGCGTCACCGTCGAGAGCGCGAAACGCTGCCGCGCCAGGCCCAGCAGATCGAGGAAGGCGGCGCGCGCGCCGTCGAGGCGCTTGCGTTCCTCGGGCCAGGCGAGCGACTGCAGCAGGAACGCCGGATAGAAGATGCTGCGCCGCTCGCGTTCCGGCCAGTCGCCGTCGATGAGACCCACGATCTGAATCTCGTCGTAGATGCCGTAGGGCGCCGTGGCGGCGTCGACGATCTGGACGCCGCCAACGCCGGTGGGCGGCGCAAACGTCTGCGCGCCGAGCCAGCGGCGCACGGCCGCCGCGACGACGGTGAGGTCGACGAGGTCGTCGGCGTCGAACGCCGCATAGGCGGCCGCCAGCGACTGGCAGGCGCCCACCACGGCCGCGCGCACGCGGGCTTCGCGTGAGTGCAGCGCGTCGGCCTCGTCGAGCGGCGCAAGAGACGCGTCGAGAAACGCCAGCAGCGTCGCCACGTGGGTGGCGACCGGGCTCGGCGTGGCCAGCGGTTTCAGCCGGGCGGCGGCCGCCGCCGCCACGCGGGCGGCCGGCAGGGCCCGGCGCGCGTGTTCGTGGCGCCGGCGTTCGGGCAGGGCGCTCCACGACTCGACGAGCGCGGCGAGGCGATCGGGGTCGCCGAGATAGCGCGCATCGGCCAGCGCGCGGTCGAGCGCCTCAACCGCGCCGCCCTCGAGCGGGGTCTCGCCATCGAGGAAGCAGAAGTGCGGCGAGCGCAGCACCGCCAGCGTGGCCGCGCGCGTGAAGCCGCTGGTGACCCACTCGAAGAGGACATCGAGCGCCGCCGCGAACGGCTCGGCCGCCAGCGGCAGGGTGTCACGCGTCTCGTAGGGGATGCCGGCACGCCCGAGCACGTCGCGGGCGAGATAGAGGTACGGAAGGGGGCGCCGCACCACCAGCGCCACGCGCGAGTCGGGCGTCAGCCGGCCGGCGCGACGTTCGGCCTTCAGGCGGCGCGCAAACGCCGCGAGCTCTTCTTCGCGGTCGCGGCTCGTGAAGATCCAGGCGTCGGCGGCGGGCACCAGACACAGCGGTCGTCCGCCGCCGCCCGCGGGCACCGCGCGCTCCTCGATGCCCGGCATCTCGGCGTGGATCCGCTCGAGCCAGCCGCCCGCCAGTCGCGTCTCGGTGGCCACCACATCGAGCCGGGTGAGGCCCGGCAGGCGCGTGAGCAGGTCGAGGTCGGCGGGCCACAGGCCGGCCGGATCGGCGACCCGGTCAGTCACCGTGATGATCACCCGTTGCAGCGGTCGCGCGGCCAGCTCGCGCAGCAGGCGCTCGCGCAGCACGTGCTCATCGAGGGCGCCGCTGGCACGCGCCAGCACTTCGTAGCCGCGGAAGGCCGCGACCAGGAAACGCGTCTGCGCCAGCATGCGCACCGCGCCACGATCGTCCGACGCTTCGAGTTCTTCGCTGAGGAGCTCCTCGAAGCGCGCGACGGAGCGGAGCTGGCGGCGCAGCGCGTCGTAGAACGCCAGCATCTCGGCCACCAGCCCCGGCCGCACCGCAAACGGCGGCTCGGCGCCGGCGTGGCGGGCCTCACGCGCCGCCCGCGCCAGCATCACTTCGCGATCGAAGCCGCTCAGGCGCCGCGGCGGCTCGGTCAGTCGGGCGGCGAGCGCGTCGAGCAGATCGCCGCGGGTGCCGATGAGCGGCAGACACAGCGCCGGTGCGCCGTTTGCCCACGCGAGTTGCTCCAGCGTGCGCCGCAATTCGTCGGCTGCAGCGCGAGTCGGCACCACGACGAAGACATCACGCGCCGCGAACGGCTGCGCCGCGGCGACGATGTCGGCGATGGCGCGCCGGAAGCCCTCGGGATCGACCGCACGGTGCAGGCAGGTCGAGCGCGGCGTGGTCACGGCAGCGCAGGCGTCTTGACGGCCAGTGCGATGTCGTCGCGGGCGCGGGCGGCGAGCATCAGCGCGCCGGCCGCCGCCGCCGAGGCCTCGGAGGCGCGCGCCTGGTCGCCGCTCTCGACCGCGCGCATGCGCAGCGCCAGGGCGCTGTCGGCCATCTCCCAGGCGCTCTTGAGCAGCGCATGGGCGGAGGCCAGCGGCGCCGGCGGATTGGTGCCGTTGACCGACGGCCGCGCCTTGTAGAACCGCGCGATGACCTTGCGCAGCACGGCCGGGCTCGGGCCGGCCTGCGCGCGGATGTCCTCGAGCGACGGCCCGGCCGCCGACAGCGCCAGCAGCGCCGGGCGCACCGCGCGCTGATAACTGCGATAGACCGGTTCGAGCAACCGCCACTGATCGCGCGCCAGGCGCAAGCGCCGCGCCGACTCGGCGCCGGCGTCGATGGCGCCGAGCATCACGGTCAGTTCCGCCGGCCGCTGGCCGCCGAGCCTGGCATCCGCCTTGAGCGTCTCGGCGCGCAGCCGCTCGAGCCCGCGCACATCAGCGGCCCGCGCGCGCCTGGCGGCACGGTCGAGCGTGGTGACCGCCAGCTTCGTGTAGGCGAGGTCGGTCGCGCGTTCGGTCCGGATGGCGCCCAGTGCCGTCGTGCGCACCCTGGTCGCCCACGCCTTCGGCAGCAGGTCCGCGGCGCGGTCGATGAGGCCCACGACGCGCTCGAGCAGGGTCGTGCGCTCGGAGGGCGATTCGGCCAGCGTCGAGGCGGCCAGCAGTTCTTCGGCCAGCTGGGCCGCGCTCGGCGCCGGCAGCAGCGTGTCGGCCGCGGCCATCGGCGTCGTCGAGACGAGATTCAACTCGAAGGTATCCTGCCCGGCCGCGGCGCGCAGATCCGACACCACCTCGTCGAGAAGCGACAACATCTGCTGCACGTCGGCGGCGCGGTAGCCGTAGTGCTGGCGCGGCCACTCGGCCAGCGCCGCCCGCGCGCTCTCGGCCAGCGCCAGACGCCGCTTCGGATCGGGTTCCTTCGCCACACCGGTGAGCACCGTTGCGACCTGGTTGGAGAACTGCGCGAAGTCGTCCTCGGCGCGCGTCGACGCGTAGTGCACGGTGCGCGCGGTCTGCGCGTAGCGCTCGGTGCGGGCCCAGTCGACCCGTCCGGCGGCCAGGGTCACCAGTTGCAGGTCCGGCGCCGCGCCGTCGGAGAGCGGCAGCGAGAAGACCACCTTGTCGTCCATGCGCACCCACTCGCCGAAGCTGGTGAGCGAGGTGCCGTCGGTGAGGAACACGCGCAGCAGCGGCGACGCGCCGGCCGGCTGCGCGCCTGCGGGGGTGACCGCCACGAGCACCACCGCCACCGACGCCACGACGGCGCCCCGCCATTGCTGCATGGAGAGAGCGTACGTGGGGCTTCTCGGGATGGTCAAGGCGCGTCTGTTGGAACAGACGTCAGCGGGCCGCGGATGGCCGCTGTGGAAAACCTGTGGACGAACGGTGCAAACCCTGTGGAGATCGCGACGATGGAAGTTTTTTCGCCAGCGGAAGTCCAGCAAGTGGCTGCCCAAACACGGCAGAGGCCATGCCTTCGTACCGACCTTCGCTTGTATCGTGCGGCCAGCCACGTAGAATCGTCGCTCCGCTGTTACCTTCCTGATACCTTTCCCGAGCCAACGCCCACACGTGGACATCCACCGCTACGAAGAAGAAATCGCCGGCCGCACCTATCACATCGAGGTGCATGCCGTGTCGCAGGAGCAGTGGCGGGCCAAGCTCGCCCGTCGCCCGGGCATGCCGACGGCGCTGATGCCCTTCTACGGCAAGACGCCGGAGTTGGCGGCGCAGCAACTGACCAACTGGCTGTCGCTCGTCTCGGCCTCGCGGCCCCGTTAGACTGGGGCTCCCGCGGCCAGCGGCCGCAATCTCCGCAAAAATCGAGCAGAATAGGCGCCATGCGTCTTCGTCTCGTCGTCGTTGCGTGGCTGCTCGCGGTCGCGCCCGTTCCATCTGCCGTCGCCCAAGCGCCGTTGCCCCGGGTGCACATGGTCGCCACCGGCGGCACCATCTCGAACCGCGATGGCGGCCGCCTCACGGCCGAAGAGCTCGCGCGGTCGATGCCCGGTCTCGAGCGCGCGGCCACGCTCACCCACGAACAGTTCCTCAACGTCGCCAGCAGCCAGATCACGCTGGAGCAGTGGCTGCAGCTGGCACGGCGCGTCAACGAACTCTTCGCCGGCGACAAGGAGCTGGCGGGCATCGTCGTCACCAGCGGCACCGACACGCTCGAGGAAACCGCGTTCTTCCTCCACCTGACCGTGCGCGACCCGCGCCCGGTCGTGGTGGTGGGCTCGATGCGCAACCCGAGCACCCTCGGCTACGAAGGCGCCGCCAACCTGCTCGAAGGCGTGCGCGTCGCGGCGTCGCCGGCGGCCCGCGGCAAGGGCGTGCTGGTGGTGCTGAACGACGAGATCAACTCGGCCCGCGACGTCACCAAGACCGATGCGCTGCGCCTGCAGACGTTCCGCAGCCCGACCCACGGCGTGCTCGGCATCGTCGATCGCGACAAGGTGGCGATCTTCCGCGACCTTCTGCAGCGCCACACGCACCAGAGCGAATTCGACGTGCGCACCCTCACCTCGCTGCCGCGGGTGGACGTGGTGATGGTCTACCAGGGGGCGAGCGGCGATGTGATCAAGGCGCTCGTGGACCTGGGCGCCAGGGGCATCGTCATCGCCGGCGCCGGCGCCGGCGCCCCCAGCGGCACCCAGGGGCGAGGGCATCGACTACGCCGCCGAGAAGGGCGTCTTCGTCGTGACCGCGACCCGCACGGGCGCCGGACGTATCGCGCCCAACCGCGGCCAGGGTGCGGGAACGCCGACCCCGGCGCAGCAGCGCCGGCGGGCCTTCAGCCTCTCGGCCGAAGATCACATCCCCGTCAAAGCGCGCATCCTGCTGATGCTGGCGCTGGCGACGACCAGCGACCGCGACGAGATTCAGCGCATCTTCAGCGAGTACTGATCGTCGCCGCGTCGCTGAAGAGCGCCAGGCGCCGATCGACGAAGGCGCACGCGTCCTCGGTGCACGACAGGTGCCGCATCACCCCGCGCAGCAGCGGCTGGCACGTCGGGTCGGCCAGGTAGTGATAGTGCAGCAGCACCGGTGAGGTCATCGGCGCCAGCCGGGCGGCGACGGCCCTGTCGGCCAGGCTGTGGGCGGGGATGTTGTAGGCGCGGTCGTAGACGACGACATCGCGCGTGCGCGACCAGATTCCGGCGCTGAGCGCCGCCTGGCTCGATCCCCACCACGGCCGCGCATCCACCGGGACCATGCCGGTTGACGCCCGCTCGTCGGCGGCGGGTGCCACCCGCGGCCGCAGTCCTCGGGTGAACGCCACGAAGAACACCTCGGCGGTGGCGGCGAGCATGCCACGATCGCGGCGTACGACCGTGAAGCCGCCGTTGTAGGCGGCGCGCACGGTGGCCCCGTCGACGGTGGCCCTCACCATCGGCAGGTCGTCGGGTGTCAGGCCGCCGAACGCGCAGATGGCCGTCCAATAGCCTTCGAGCGGATCGCCGGGCCCGGCCGAGGCGATGCCCTTGACGTCTACCGGCCTGGCGCCGGCATCGTGGCGCGCGAAGGTGGGCGCGGCGACGAAGACCGTATCGGTGTCGAGCACGGCGAGATACGGCGTCGTCACCTGGGTTTCGGCCCAGGCGCCGGCGACGACGCGGTTGATGGTGCCGTAGGTACTACCGGTGGTGTTGAGCGCTTCGACCACCAGCGTCACGCCGAGGTCCGCGAGCGCGTCACGCGCCGCCGGCCGCGGCGCCAGATGTGGACGCGGCGAGACGGCGACGATCGGGGCGGCCCGATAGCTGCCGCCAAACCGCCGAATGCTCTCGCAGAGCAGCAGCGCCTGTGGCTCCAGGCGGTTGCCTTCGACGCAGATGAGGAACGTCACTTCGTCCGTCCCGAGAGGGCCCCGGCGGTCGGAGGGGATGCGCTGGTCGTCGGGCTCCACGTCTACCTCGATCCCATACGCGGATGCCGCCGGGAATCAGCGTCCATAGGATAATCCACGCGAATTGCGCGTGCAGTCACCATTCATCACGGTCGAGGACACACCGCGCGGTGTCACGATCGCATCGGCAACGCGCGGGACGTGGTGGGTGGTGGCGACGGTCGTCGTGCTGACGGCGCCGCGTCTCTGGTTCCACGAGCTGTGGCGCGACGAGGCGTGGCTGTGGTCGGTCGCGCGCCAGAGCGCCACGCTCGGCGATCTCTTCCCGCCGCTGGCGCGCAGCGGTCAGGGCGCGCTCTTCCCGGTGCTCGCCTGGGCGGCGAGCCTCATCTCGACCTCGCCACGCGCCCTGCAGGCGCTGCATCTCGGGCTCGTGGTGGCCGCGGCGGCCGTCTTCTGGCGCCAAGCGCCGCTGTCGCGGCTCGAACGGACGCTCTTCCTCGCCGGCTACTTCCCCGCCTACGAATACGCCGTGCTCAGCCGGCACTATGCGGCCGGCGTGCTGCTGCTGTGGCTGGCGCTGGCCGCCATGCGCACGCGCCGTCCGGCGCTCGGCGTGGGTCTCGCGCTCGGACTCCTGTGCCAGACGACGGTCTACGGCTACATCTGCGCGATCGCGGTCGCAGGGGGCTGGTGGTTCGCGCGGTCTCAGCGACGAGATGCCGCCGGGGCGTTGACGCGCATGGACGTGGTGAGCGGCACCTGCGTCGGACTCGCCGGCGCCGGCGCCGGCCTGCTGCAGATCGTGCCGCTCGAAGGCACGAGCTTCGCGCCGGGCTGGACGTTCGCCTGGAACGCCGCGCAGGCGCGCGACGTCGTGTTCGGGGTGTGGCGGGCAATGGTGCCGCTGCCCTGGCCGACGCTGCATTTCTGGAATGTCAGCATCCTCGAGCCGTGGACAGCGTGGCACGGTGTCGCGGGCCTGGTGGCCATCGCCGCATCGTTCGCGCTGCTGTGGCGGCGACCGGTGGCGCTCTTCACGTTCGGCATCGGCGCGCTGGGGCTGCTCACCTTCGGCTACATCAAATACGTCGGGCTGCCGCGCCATCAGGGGCACTGGTGGCTGCTGCTGGTGGCCGCGCTGTGGCTCGACCTGCAGGCACGGCCCGCGCAGGCACGACCGGCGTGGCAACGCGGGCTGCTCGTCGTGATCCTGGCAACGCACGTCGTCGCCGCAGCGTTCGCCAGCGCCATCGACCTCGCGCATCCGTTCTCGAACGGCCTGGCCACGGCCGACCTCCTCGGCGCCGAAGGCCTCGAGGACGCGCCGCTCTTCGGCCATCGCGAGCCACCGGCCGCCACCGTGGCGCTGGGCCTCGATCGGCCGCTGTTCTCGCCCTCGCGCGGCGTCTACGCCACCCATCCCGACTGGGGTCCCGACCAG
>JANNIB010000482.1:0-10624 GCA_031404695.1 Acidobacteriota bacterium | reverse complement strand
GTGATGGACTGGTACGACAATGCCTTGAACTGGTCGCCGAAACTGTAGGGGTGTGGAAGAATCTGGACAGCGAACCCATCGAGGATTCCTCTGCCGGACCGCTTTCGCTGGTTCTTTGAGAAGCTGCTCAGCATACACCGGATTCTTGGCCGGTGCTCAAAAATACACACCAACACGCGGCGCTGCCCATCGTCGCCCGCCGCCGCCGGTTGCGTCTGCCCGGCCATGCCCCTACACTTCCCCGCCTGGAGGCTTTTCCATGCGCAGCCGTCGAACGTTTCTCCGCCTGACCGGCGGCGCCGCCGGCGCCGCCTTCGCCACCGCCCGCTACGGGATCGACGAGGTGGCCGCTCTGACCGCGCAGGCCTCCGCCGGTGGCCGCACGCCGGCGCAGGTCGCAGCCGACGAAGACTACTGGCGCGAGATTCAGTTCGCCTACACGCTCGATCGCACGCTCATCAACCTGAACAACGGCAACTCGAGCCCCGCGCCCACCGTTGTGCACGAGGCGTGCAAGCGTTACGACGACTGGGCTAATCAGGCGCCCGTGTATCACCGCGGCATGACCGAGCGGAACGTCGAGACGACCAGGCGGCGCCTGGCGCAGGAGTTCGGGGCCGACCCGGAAGAGATCGCGATCACCCGCAATTCCAGTGAATCGCTGCAGATCGCGCAAAACGGGCTCGACCTGAAGGCCGGCGACGAGGTGCTGACGACCGAGCAGGACTACGGTCGCATGCTCACCACCTGGGACCAGCGCGTGCGCCGCGACAAGATCAAGCTCACGCGCATCGACTTTCCGGTGCCGACCAACGGCGAAGATCTGTTCGGCCGCCTGGCGCGTGCCATCGTGCCGCAGACCAAGGTGATGCACTTCTGCCACATCACCAACCAGTCGGGGCAGCTGTTTCCGGTGAAGGAACTGAGCGAGCTGTGCCGCTCGCGCGGCATCATCTCGATCGTCGACGGCGCCCACGCGCTCGGCCACTTCCCTTTCAAGTTGCGCGATCTGGGCATGGACTACTACGGCGTGTCGCTGCACAAGTGGCTGCTGGCGCCGATGGGCACCGGCATGCTCTACGTGCGCAGGGAACGCATCGCCTCGACCTGGCCCCTGCAGGCGGCGCCGGCGACCCGCGACACCGATATCCGTAAATTCGAGGAGATCGGCACGCATCCGGTCGGCCCCAAGGCCGCCATCAACGAGGCGCTCGCCTTCCACCAGGCGATCGGCATCGAGCGCAAGGCGGCGCGGCTGCGCTATCTCACGCTGCGCTGGGCCAACGCGCTCAAGAACGAAGCGAAGATCCGCATCCACTCGAATCTGGCCGAGGGGCAGACGTGGGGCCTGGCCGTGGTCTCGATCGACGGCGTCGACACCGGCAGGCTCGTCACGCACCTGTGGGACAAGTACCGCATCGTCATCACGGCCATCGGCCACGACAACCCTGACGACGCCAAGCTGTCGTACCGGGCGCTGCGCGTGACGCCGAACATCTACACCCCGCTCGAAGAGATCGGCACCTTCGTCGAGGCGATGCGGGCGGTGGCGAACAACGGTCTGCCCGCGTAGAATGCCGGAGCGCGTCGCCCGGCGGCGCCTGGAGGACAGATGACGACGCGTGCATGGGTGCTGGCCGCGGTGGCGGCGATGGGACTTGGTTCGATGGCAGTGACGGCGGCCCAGACGCCCCCGGCGCCAAAGGTCGTCACGGCGGACAAGATCGGAGAGACGCTCTACGTGCTCAAGGGCGGCGGCGGCAACACCGCGCTCTTCCTCACGGCCAAGGGGGCGGTGCTGGTCGATACCAAGAACCCCGGCTGGGGTCAGCCGCTGCTCGACGCGGTCAAGGCGATCACCGCTCTCCCGGTCACCATGGTGATCAACACCCACGCGCACTACGACCACACGAACGGGCAGGTGGAATTCCCGGCCGCGGTGGAAGTGGTGGCCCACGAGAACACGAAGCGCTACATGGAAGAGGCCAACCCCGTGTACGCCCTGCAGACCGGCCCGCAGCCGAACATCTTCAAGGCCAACGGCGGACGCGGCATGCCGGGCCGCACCTTCAGCACCACGCTCACGCTCAACAGCGGCGCCGACCGCATCGACCTGCACTACTTCGGCCGCGCGCACACCGGCGGCGACACCTACGTGGTCTTTCCGGCGCTCGGTGTCATGCACGTCGGGGATACCTTCCCGAACCGCGATCTGCCGATCATGGACAAGAACAACGGCGGCAGCGGCATCGCCTTCCCCGAGACGCTCACCAGGGCCGCGGCGGTGGCCGGCGTGACCACCATCATCAACGGGCACAGCCCGACGACGATGACGCCCGCCGACGTCAAGACCTACGCCGGCTTCATTCGCGAGTTCGTCACCGCCGTGCAGGCGGCCAAGGCCGCGGGCAAGACCGTGGACGACGTGGTGGCGACGTGGAAGACGCCGGCCGCCTTCACCGGCTACAACACCCCGCAGCCGGCCCGCGTCAAAGCCAACGCCGAAGTGATCTGGAGCGAGACGAAGTGAGGGCGACGGACCTCACGTCGATGCCGCGGATGGCGTGGACCGTCGCGGCCGTGGTCGCCGCCGCCCTCTGGCTGGAGCCGGCCGCCGCGGCGCAGCCGCCCAAGCGTCCGCGGCCGCTCGAGAACGTCAAGACCCTGAAGGGGTGGAATGGCGACGAGGTCCGCGCCGAGATGCGCCTGATGGCGGATGCGCTGGGCGTGAAGTGCGACCACTGCCATGTGCAGGGCAACTTCGCGAGCGACGAGAAGCGTCCGAAACACACGGCGCGCCGCATGCTCGAGCTCACCACGACCCTCAACGCCGACCACTTCGCCAGTCACGCCCCCGAGGCCCGGCAGTCGAAGCTGGGCCGCGTCACCTGTTACACGTGCCATCAGGGCGCGCTGATTCCGAAGCAGGGCGCGGGTCCGGGAGCCCTCGGATGGTAACGACACGCATCCAGGTGGCCCGTCGAATCGTGCTGACCGCGCTGGCGGCCGCGTGGTGCGCGACGCTGCCGGCGCGCACCTCGGCGCAGGCGCCGGCGCCGATGCAGCCGGCGATCGCCGAGAGCGCCACCATCACGGTGCTCAAGGGGCTCACCGTGCCGCAGTTCGAAACCGAGATGCGGCACTTCGTCCAGGGCGTCGGGATGAACTGCGGCGGGTGTCACACCCGCGGCAACTTCGCCAGCGAGGACAACCCGAAGAAGGCCATCGCCCGCCGGATGATCGAGATGACGCAGGCGCTCAACAAGAAATACTTCCCCGCCTACGTCCCCGCCGACGGCGAATCGACGCTGGGCCGCGTCACCTGCTACACCTGCCACCAGGGCGAGGCCTCGCCGAAGTCAGCAGCGCCGCCCGCCCCCTGAACGGCGGCATGCCGCAGCGTCACCGGCTGTGCTACAACGGGGGGAAGCCTCCACGTCCGCGTGAACCCCGTCTCTGTGCTCCACACCATCGCCGCCGGTGCGCAACCCTGGGCGGAGCCCTGGCCGGGACGGCTTGTGGTCGTGCGCGGCGGCCAGGCGGCACGGCAGGCCACGGCGGCGCGCCTGCTCGCGCGTCTCGCTGCCGACGTCCCCGACGTGCAGGTTCTCGACCTGCCCACACCGGCCTTTTGGCCGTTCCGTCATCCGCTCCTGCCGTCCGGGTTGGATGCCGATGCCCCACTGCTGGTCTGGGCCCCCGACCTGCACGAAGCGTTCGTCAACACGCAGACCAACGCGACGCGGCTCGTCACGACGCAACCGCTGTATCTCCTGGCCCTGTGGGCCGAGGCCCAGGAGCGGTTCCCGGCGATGCGGCTGCTCGGCACGGTCGACCCCGAGGCGCTCCGCGCCGACGCCAGCGAGGCGCTCGACGGGCGTGGGGCGTGGCGGCAGGTGTCGTGGATCGACGCGTCCGGGGATGACGTGGCGCCACCTCCAGCCGCAGCCACACCGGGCACCCTCCCCGACGCGTTCCGCGCCTCTGACCCGGCCGCCCGCCTGGCCATGGCTGGCCGCAACCTCGACCGCGCGCGCACGCCGGCGAAGCTGGTGGCGATGGCGAGCGTCTGCATGGAGGTCAACGACCTCGACAACGCCGGCGATCTGCTGACCGAGGCGTTGGCGGCCGCTCCCGACTGGGCGGCCGCCCACTTCGAACGTGGCAAGTGGTGTCTGCGGAAGGATGACATGGCGGCGGCCGCCGACAGCTTCGGCACGGCCACGCGGCTGCTGCCGGCGTTCCCGTCGGCCGCGGCGAACTGGGGCGCCACGCTCGGCGAGCTCGACCGGCCGGACGAGGCGCTGGCGGCGTTTGCCGCCGCGCTGGCCGCCGACCCTGACAATCCGCAGGCGCTCAACAACGTCGGCGTCGTCTCCCGCGAACTCGGACGCCTCGCCGACTCGGAAACGGCCTTCCGGACGGTCATCAGGCTCACACCGGATCTGGCCTTCGGGCACTACAATCTGGGGCATACGCTGTTCCTGCAGGGACGCTACCAGGCATCACTCGCGGCCTACCAGGCCGGGCAGCGGCTCGACCCGGCGCGCAACCCGGTGCAAGCCAGCCGGCTGGCGCTGGCGAAGCTGGCGACCGGTGATGCGAGCGGCGCGCTGCGGGATCTGCAGGGATGCACGACCAACCTGCCGCGCGACTACCGGCGGCAGTTGCTGGGCGACACGCAGTCGGTGGCGTGGGCGCTGCTCTCGGCGGCGCCCGACCTGCGCGACTGGCGCGTGGTGGGCGATTGGCTGACGGCGGAACTGGCCCGGGCCTGAACGGGACGAGGAGAGGAGCTGCGATGGACGACTCAACCCCCGCTTCGACGCCCTCCTCGTCCGGCTATCGCCGGCCGCGCTGGCTCGGTCAGGTGCTCGACGACCGCGGCATCCGCCTCGGCTTCGGGCTGGCGGTGGTGGTCGCCATCCCGGTGGCGGTGCTCTTCTACTTCCAGTTCCGCTCCATCAACGACCTGGCCAGCACCTCCTCGGTGGTCCTGCGTCAGCTCAGCCAGGAAACCGCGGACGCCACCGCGCACGACGTCGAGGACACGCTCAAGCGCCCCCACATCGGCGTGCTGCTGGCCGTGCCGCAAGCCCGCAGCGACGCCATGGACCGCGCGTGGATGGACGACGTGCTGCGCCAGGGCCTCATGGAGAGCCCGTTCGTGGAGGCGTTCTACGTGTGGTCGGAAATTTCGACCGTGCTGCCCAACCGGCTGCTCGTCTACAACCACGACAGCCTGGCCGACCAGTCACTCGACCTCGACCGCCGTTTCCGTGACGCGCCAGGGGTCGGTGCCGTGATCCTGCCCCGCCTGCGCCAGCTGCTCGAACACAAGCGCGCCATCGTCGCTTTCCCGGCCACCATCGGCGGGCGCCGCAAGTACGTGCAGGCCCAGCTGCGATTCCCGAGCGCCGCCCGCGACAGCTTCTCGAGCCTGGTGGCGCTGGTGGTGGATGCCGAAGACATCCGCACCAGGCACCTGCCCGACATGATGAAGAGGCGCCTGGCCGCCGTGCAGCATCTGGGCGGCTTCCCCCAGCTCGACCTGACGCTGCGCGACGGCAAAGGACAGGTGCTCTTCTCGTCGGCCCCGCCCGGCGCCACGGTGTTCGTGGACGCGCGCAGCTTCCCGCTGGTGTTCTTCGACCGCGAGCTGCTCGAATACGCGGCGCCGGTCGAAGTCGAGCCCGAGACGTGGACGCTCCAGACCGGGTTCGGCGGACAGACCATTACGGCCATCGCCGACTCGAGCAGCCGGCCGCAACTGGCGTTGATGGCCGTCCTGGCCCTCATCATGGCCGCCGGGGTCTTCTTCGTCGCCGGCGCCGCCGCCCGCGAGGTGCGCCTGGCCGAGCTGAAGTCGAACTTCGTCGCCTCGGTCTCGCACGACCTCAAGACGCCGCTGGCGCTCATCCAGCTCTTCGCCGAGACGCTCGAACTGGGCCGGGTGCGCACGCCGGAACGCGCCACCGAGTACTACCGGATCATCAACGGCGTGGCCAAGAAGCTGACGCGCCTCATCGAGAACATCCTCGACTTTTCGCGCATGGAGGCTGGCCTGCGGCCCTACCGCCAGACCCCGGCCGACCTCGGCGACGTCACCCGCAACGTGGTGGCGAGGCTGCAGAGCCAGTTCGAGCAGGGCCGCTTCTCGGTGACCACCAGGGTCGAGCCCGGCCTGCCGTCGGTGGACGTCGACACCGGCGCCGTGCAGCAGGCGATCGAAAACGTGCTCGCCAACGCGATGAAATATTCGCGCGAGCACCGCGACATCGACGTCGCCGTCGAGCGCCTCGATGGCCACGTCGCCGTGCGGGTGAGCGATCACGGCATCGGCATCCCGAAACACCTGCAGCGCCGTGTCTTCCGCAAGTTCTTCCGGGTCGAGAGCGGCCTTGGCGGCGGTCCGCAGGGCTGCGGCCTGGGCCTGGCGATCGTGGACCACACGATGCGGGGACACGACGGCTCGGTGAGCGTCGAAAGCGAGCCCGGTCAGGGCAGCACGTTCACACTTGCTTTCCCGATTCCGGCCGGCACGGCCGAAGCGGACGGAGACAGACATGAAGCGCATTCTGGTGATCGAGGACGAGCCGCAGATGCTGCTCGGCCTGCGTGACAATCTCGAGCTCGAAGGCTACGAGGTGCAGACCGCCTCGGACGGCGAGCAGGGACTGGTGCGGGCAGCGGCGTTCAATCCCGACCTCGTGATCCTCGACCTGATGCTGCCGCGCAAGAACGGCTTCGACGTCTGCCGCGAACTGCGCGAGCGCTCGGCGGCGACCTCGATCGTGATGCTGACGGCGCGTTCGGCCGAGACCGACAAGGTGCTGGGCCTCGAGCTCGGCGCCGACGACTACGTCACCAAGCCGTTCTCCATCACCGAGCTGCTGGCGCGCGTGCGCGCGGTGCTGCGCCGCACCACCACCCGGCCGCCCACCGAAGACACGGTGCGCATCGGCGACCTCGAAGTCGACTTCAAGCTGCACCAGGCCCGGCGCGAGAAGCGCCGGGTCGAGTTCACGGCCCGCGAGTTCGAGTTGCTGCGCTACTTCGTGCAGCACAAAGGCAAGGTCGTCACCCGGGAGCAGATCCTCAACGAGGTGTGGGGCTACGAGGAATTCCCCACCACCCGCACCATCGACAACTTCGTCGCCAAGCTGCGGCAGAAGATCGAACGCGCGCCGCACGAGCCCGAACACATCCTCACCATCCACGGCAGCGGCTACAAGTTCGTGGGATAGAGAGCGGGCCAGGGCCCCGGGACCCCGGACCCGGATTACACTCTCCCCCACATGAACTCACTCGCCATCCTCGTCAGCTCCATGGTCGGTGTCACGGGTTTCTACCTCGGCACCTGGATCTCCACCGCCAAGGCCCGGCGAGCCGGCGGCGGGCACGGGTCCCACGAGCCGGTGTGGCCGACGCCGCTGCAGCTCGCAATCGGCGCCGTCACCAACTTCTTCGACACCCTCGGCATCGGCTCCTTCGCGCCGACCACGGCGATGTTCCGCGCCTGGAAAATCGTGCCCGACGAACTCATTCCCGGAACCCTCAACGTCGGCCACGTCGTGCCCACCGTGACGCAGGCCATCATCTTCACGCAGATCGTCGAGGTGGACTTCACCACCCTGGCCCTGCTCATCGCCGCCGCCTGCGCCGGAGCGTGGCTGGGCGCCGGCATCGTCGCCGGCATGCCCCGCCGCACCGTGCAGCTGGGGATGGGATGGGCGCTGATGCTGGCTGCAACCATCATGCTGCTGCAGCTCCTCGGCATGGTGCCCGGCGGCGGCACCGCGCTCGGCCTCACCGGCGTCAAGCTGGCGGCCGGCATCGGCGCCAATGTGGTGCTCGGCGCCATGATGACGCTCGGTATCGGGCTCTACGCGCCGTGCATGATCGTCATCAGCCTGCTGGGCATGAACCCGACCGCGGCCTTCCCGATCATGATGGGCTCGTGCGCCTTTCTGATGCCGGTCGGCAGCCTGCAGTTCATCCCGAAAGAGGCCTATCACCTGCGCGCGGCGGTCGGCCTCGCCGTCGGCGGGCCGCTGGCGGTGCTGGTGGCCGCCTTCATCGTCAAGTCGCTGCCGCTGCTGTACGTGCGGTGGCTGGTGGTGGCGGTGGTGGTCTACACGGCGACGTCGATGCTCGCCGCGGCGTCACGGACGAAGGCGACTCGCTAGAACTCAGTCCTGGGGGCTGCGGGCTGGGGAACGGCAACACTCAAGCGACGTACACGTGAAAGGCCGCGCGACTGAATCGCGCGGCCTTTGTATTTCTGGACGCTTCGGAGCTTGAACGCTGGTGAGGAGCGGGCTCTTGCGAGCCCCAGCCCCCAGCACCCAGCCCCTAGTTGCCCTACTCGCCTGCCGGCTCGCCGGTGGCACGGGCCATCGGCTCTTCCGGTTCGACCAGGTATTCGAGCTCGCGATCGAGTTCGAGCTCGTCGTCGGCGGGTTGCGGCGGCGCCGGCGGCGGCGGCGGTTCGTCCGCCGGGATGGTCAGGTGGCGGTACCACCAGAAGCCGGTGCCGGCCGGGATGAGCCGGCCCATCGTGACGTTTTCCTTCAGGCCGCGCAGGTGATCGACCTTGCCGGAGATGGACGCCTCGGTGAGCACGCGCGTGGTTTCCTGGAACGACGCCGCCGAGATGAACGACTCGGTCGACAGCGACGCCTTGGTGATGCCGAGCAGCAGCGGCTGCGCCGTCGCCGGCCGGCCGCCATCGGAGAGCACGCGCTCGTTCTCGCTCAGGAAGCGGAACTTGTCGACCTGCTCGTCGATCAGGAACTCGGTGTCGCCGACGTCCTCGACGCGCACCCAGCGCAGCATCTGACGCACCATCACTTCGATGTGCTTGTCGTTGATGTTCACGCCCTGGAGGCGGTAGACCTCCTGCACCTCGTTGACGAGGTACTTCTGGAGTTCCTTTTCGCCGAGCACGTGCAGGATGTCGTGCGGGTTGCTCGGGCCATCCATGAGCGGATCGCCCGCGCGCACGCGCTCGCCGTCCTGCACGTTGACATGCACACCACGCGGGATCGAGTACTCGCGCGCGTCGCCGCCGCCCTCGTCGGGGACGATCATGATCTTGCGCTGGCCCTTGACCACGCCGCCGTGCTTGACGGTGCCGTCGATCTCGCTGATGACCGCCGGGTCGCGCGGCTTGCGCGCTTCGAAGAGCTCGACCACGCGCGGCAGACCGCCCGTGATGTCCTTCGTCTTGGTGGTCTCGCGCGGGATCTTGGCGATGACGTCGCCGGCCTGCACTTCCTCGCCGTCCTGCACCATCATGTGCGCGTGCACCGGCATGATGTACTTGCGGCCGACCTTGCCGTCGGCGCCGCGGACTTCGACCGCCGGCTGCTTCTTCTCGTCAGCCGAGTCGACGATGATGAGCCGCGACAGGCCGGTGATCTCGTCGAGATCCTCGTGCACCGTCACCCCTTCGATGACGTCCTTGAAGCGGATCTGGCCGCTCTCTTCCGTGAGGATCGAGAAGGTGTAGGGATCCCACTCGACCAGCACCTGGTTCGGTTCGACCTTCTGGCCGTCCTTCACCTTGAGGTGCGCGCCGTAGACCACCTGGTAGCGCTCGCGATCGCGTCCCAAGTCGTCCTGCACGACGATGAAGCCGTTGCGGTTCATGACGATGAGGTCGATCGGGCCGCCCGGCGTCTTGGCGCGTTCGACCACCTGCAGGTTGTCGAAGCGCGCGATGCCCTGGTGCTTGGCGTCGAGCATCGACTGTTCCGACACCCGCGACGCCGTGCCGCCGATGTGGAAGGTGCGCATGGTGAGCTGCGTGCCGGGCTCGCCGATCGACTGCGCGGCGATGACACCGACCGCGAGGCCGAGTTCGACCATCTTGCCGGTGGCCAGGTCGCGGCCGTAGCAGTGGGCGCAGACGCCGCGGCGCGACTGGCAGGTCAGCACCGAGCGGATCTTCACCTTCTCGATGCCGGCGTCCTGCACTTCGGCCGCCTTGTCCTCGTCGATGACGTCGTTGACGTCGAGCACGAGGTTGCCGGTGACGGAATCGACGATCTTCTCGAGCGACACACGGCCGATGATGCGGTCGCGCAGCGGCTCGATGATCTCGCCGCTCTCGACGATGGCCCGTGACTCGATGCCGTCAACGGTGCCGCAGTCGTATTCCGAGATGATGACGTCCTGCGCCACGTCGACCAGACGGCGCGTCAGGTAGCCCGAGTCGGCGGTCTTGAGCGCCGTGTCGGCGAGGCCCTTGCGGGCACCGTGCGTCGAGATGAAGTACTCGAGCACCGAGAGGCCTTCGCGGAAGTTGGCGCGGATCGGCTGCTCGATGATCTCGCCCGACGGCTTCGCCATCAGGCCGCGCATGCCCGCCAGCTGGCGGATCTGCTGCTTGCTGCCGCGGGCGCCCGAGTCGGCCATGATGTAGACCGGGTTGAAGGTGCGCCCTTCGCGATCGAGCTTCTCCATTTCGGAGAACATCTCGTCGGCGACTTTTTCGGTCACGTCCGACCACACGGCGATGATCTTGTTCTTGCGCTCGCCGTTGGTGATGGCGCCTTCGAGGTACTGCTGTTCGACGCGGATCACCTCGTCGCTGGCCTTCGAGACCAGCTCCGGCTTG
>JANNIB010000481.1:0-10122 GCA_031404695.1 Acidobacteriota bacterium | reverse complement strand
CGGCGGTGGCCGGCGCGGCGTCTGCAGGGGCGTGCGCCGGGGCCACCGGCGCGGCCGGGGCCGCAGCGGTCGAGTTCTCGGGGATGGGGGTCTCGCTCACGACAATTGCTCCCTTGTCTTCGATCCGGGGCCACAGCGCCCCGGCATTGAGAATCTGCTTGTCTTCTGTGGTGCGCCAGCGTGCGTCATCCAGGCGGACGTCGGCAACCGGTCGATGGTCCCCCATTCGATGCAGAATCTCGGCGGCAGATTTCGGCATCACCGGCAGCAGCATCACCCCGGCAATTCGCACGGCTTCAGCGGCGTCGTACAGGACGCCCGTCAGTTGTTCCGCTTTCGTCGGATCCTTCGCAAGCGCCCAAGGCTGCTGACTGGCAACGAACTCGTTCGTCGCACTGATGAGACGGAACGCTGCCGCCGTAGCCTCGTGGAGCGCGAGCCGGTCCATCGCCTCGCGATAGGCCATCAGAGACGCCTCCGCGAACGTGGCCAGCGGCTCCGATGCGTTGTGCGAGCCCCGCAGCTTGCCCTGCTGGTAGCGTTCGCTCATCGACGCCACGCGGTTCACGAGATTGCCGAGGTTGTTGGCGAGGTCGGCGTTGTACTTCTCCTCGAACCGCTCCCAGGTGAAGTCGCCATCGGCGCCGTAGGGCACTTCTTTCGTCAGGTACAGGCGCAGGGGATCGGGCCCGAAGCGCTTGGCGGCGTCGAGCGGGTCGACGATGTTGCCGAGCGACTTGCTCATCCGCTCGCCCTTGAAATACACCCAGCCGTGGCCGAACACCCGGCCCGGCAGCGGCAACTTCGCGCTCATGAGCATCGCCGGCCAGATCACGCAGTGGAAGCGCGTGATGTCCTTGCCGACGACGTGGAGGTCGGCGGGCCACCGGCGCGCGAACCGCGCGTCATCCCAGCCGTAGCCGACGGCCGACGCGTAGTTGGTGAGCGCATCGAACCACACGTAGACGATGCTGGCCGGATCGTTCGGCAGCGGGATCCCCCACGATTGCCCGGCCCGGCTGATCGACAGGTCGACGAGGCCGTCTTCGACCAGCCGCAGCACTTCGTTGCGACGGATCTCGGGCTCGATGAAGGTCGGATGGTCGGCGTAGAAGCGCAGCAGCGGCTGCTGGTACTTCGACAGGCGGAAGAACCAGTTCTTCTCGCGGATCCATTGCGGGGTGGTCTTGTGGATCGGGCACAGCCCGTCGACCAGATCCTTTTCGGGCTTGAACTCCTCGCAGCCCACGCAGTAGTGCCCTTCGTAGGTGCCTTCGTAGATGTCGCCGGCGTCGATGCACGCCTGCACGAGCTTCTGCACCCCGGGGAAATGCCGGCGCACGTCGGTGGTGCGGATGAAGTCGTCGAACGAGATGTCCAGTGCGCGCCACACCTCGCGGAACACCTGCTCCATCTCGTCGCAGTAGGCCAGCGGATCTTTGCCCTGTTCCTGCGCCCGGCGGAACACGTTCTGCGAGTGCTCGTCGTTGCCCATCAGGAACCACGTGTCGTCACCCTTCAGACGGTGGTAACGCGCGATCACGTCGGCAGTGATCTTCTCGTAGGCCGTGCCGAGATGCGGCCGGCTGTTCACGAAGTCGATGGCGGTGGTGAGGAAGAAACGCATGCTCGGTATCCTGGGGGCTGGGGACTGGGGGCTGGGGCTCGATGAAGTGCGCCCCTCAGCTTCGCCTCACTTGCTCGTGTCCAGCCACGCTCTGGTCGCGTGGGCGTGGACGTCTTTGATGGGCACGCCGTTGGCGCCGGCCAGGCGGGCGACGTCGTCGAATTCGGGCTGCGCGTTCAGGATACGGCCGGCCTGCCGGGCCACCTTGATCCGTACCTCGCCCCACGGCGTGGCGACAGCCACGGTCTCGCGGTCGAGGCATTCGCGATCCATCTCGTGGTGGCGCACGCCGATGGTCGTGGTCTCGGTGAAGACCAGGTCGGTGAGCGCACGGCGATCTTCGGGGCGGCAGACGATCGTCATCAGCGTGCCGGGCCGGTTCTTCTTCATCTGCACGGGCTGGTAGAACACCTCGAGCGCGCCGCCGGAGTACAGGCGGTCCATGAGGGCGCCGAAGATCTGCGGGTTCATGTCGTCGATCTCGCAGGCGACCACCGCCACGCGCATCGTCGGCGCCTGGTCGGCCATCCTGCCCACCAGCACGCGCAGCACATTGGGCGTCTCGGGGAGTTCGCGGTCGCCGGCCCCGTAGCCGATGCGCTCGACCTGCATCGCCGGCAGCGGCCCGAAGCTGGTCGCGAATTCGGTGAGCACCAGCGCCCCGGTGGGCGTGAGCAGTTCGAAGGGCACGCCGCTCGAATACACCGGCGCCTCGCCGAGCACCCGGAGGGTGGCTGGCGCCGGCACCGGAAAGACGCCGTGCGCCGAGCGCACCATCCCGCCGCCGACGTTCATCGGCGACACGACGATGCGGTCGGCCGCGAACCATTCGAGGGCGAAGACGGCCCCGACGATGTCGATGATCGAATCGAGGGCGCCGACCTCGTGCAGATGGACCCGCTCGAGCGTCGAGCCGTGGATGGCGGCCTCCGCTTCGGCGAGCCGCGTGAAGAGCCGGTTCGCGCGCGTCTTGCCCGAGGCGCTGAGCGCTGAGCGCGCAATCGCGGCGCGAACGTCGGAGAGGTGGATGTGCGGATGTGCAGGCGCGGCCGTGCCGCCGCCGGCCCCGGCCGGGGCGATTTCGTGCACGCGGAACTTCACGGCCGTGATCCCGCGCTTGACGACCCGATCGGCGGTGACCTGATAGCCGTCCACGGCCAGCGAGCCGAGCGCCGCCTGCAGCGCGTCGAACGGCAGCCCGGCGTCCACGAGCGCGCCGAGGATCATGTCGCCGGCGGCGCCGGCGAAACAGTCGAAATAAAGAACCTTCATGGTGGCCGTGAACTGAGCCATGAAGCGTACTCCATTACGCCGGCCGCGCAGAGCGGCGCGCCGTGCGGCGGCGGCCCGGCGGCTCAGCGCCGGAACAGCCCAGGCGCCGATTCCCGCAGGCTGTGCCAGCAGCCATCACCCAGCACGACGTGGTCGATGACCGCGATGCCCATGAGCTCTCCGGCCTCGACCAGCCGCTGCGTCAGCCGCACGTCGTCGACGCTGGGCGCCGGGTCGCCGGAGGGGTGATTGTGAAAGAGCACCACCGCGGCCGCCGCGTGGTCGGAGGCGGCGCGGAACACCTCGCGCGGATGCACGAGGCTCGCATCGAGGGTGCCGCGCGAGATGGCGACGGCGCGAATCGCCCGGTGCTTGGTGTCGAGGAGCAGCACGCCGAAGCGCTCTTCGGCATGACCGGCATGATCCGCCAGCAGGTAGTCGGCCACCTCCGTCGGCGAGGCCAGGCGCGGCCGGCCGGCGCGCGTGGCGGAGAGGGTGCGCCGCCCCAGTTCCACGGCCGCGAGTATCCGCGCCGCGCGCGTCGGACCCACGCCCGCAGCCCGCGTGAGGCGTGCCGGGGCCGTGCGCGCCAGGCCCGCCAGACCGCCGGCCGCCGTGAGCAGTTGCGCCGCGATCGCCAGGGCGTCGCGGTCGCGCAGGCCCGCGCCGACGAGCACCGCGACCAGTTCGTTGTCGCCGAGCGAGGCGGCGCCGGAGCGCAGCAGTTTCTCGCGCGGCCGATCGCACGGCGCCAGGGCCGCGAGGCCGGAGCGCACGCCCTCTGGCAGACGCTCGTCGTCGTCGTGCATCGTCACCTGCCCGCGCCGCATCCTCTCGCCCCTCCCCGTCCGCGCCGGCGCGTCCGGTATACTGCCGCCCGCATGCCCGTGCCGGCTCTCTGGCGTCTCGCTGTCCTCATCCTCGTGGTGGCGCTGCAGGCGGCCTGTGCCGCGCCGCCCACCAAGGAGCTGTCGCTGGCCGAAGGCGGCATCGAGGCGGCGCGGGCCGCCGGCGCCGCTGAATTCGCCACCGCCGATCTGACGGCCGCCGAAGACACCCTGGCCCGCGCGCACGCCGATGTCGCCGCCGGCGATTACCGCGCGGCACTCGGCCACGCGCTCGATGCCAACGCCCGCGCACAGGTCGCGGCCAACGCCGCCGCCGACGGCCGCGTCAAGGCCCGCCTTGCCGCCGACGACACCCTCGACGTGTTTGCCACGCTCATCGATGACGTCGAAGAGCAGCTCGCCTCCGATGAAGCGAAGCGCGTGCCAGCGGCCACACGGCGGACGGTCCAGGCGCGGGTAGCGACCGCGCTCGCTGTGCTGGCAAAGACTCGGGCCGCGGTGGAACGCGGCGAACTGGCGGCGCTGAAGGCCATTGCGGGCGAGTCCGTCGCGCTCGAAGCGGCGCGCGCGCGCCTCACGCCGCCGGCCGCCAGGCGTCCGCGGGCGCGGCGTTGACCGGCGCCGATCGCAGCTTCGGCGATGCCGCGTTGCCACGGTGGTCGCAGATCCCGCAGCCGTCGCCGGCCGCCATCAGGGTTTCCAGATGGCGTCGAAGAGAATCTCGGCCCAGCCCGTGAGGTAGACGCCGTCGGCGCGCCATTCGACGCGCTGCGAGCCGCCGGGCGACATCACCTCGACATCGCGGGCAGCGCCCCCAAACTGCATCGCCGTGACGGCGGCGGCGCACGCGCCGGTGCCCGAGGCTTCGGTCGGGCCGACGCCGCGTTCCCAGATGAGGATGCGCACCCGCGACGGCGTCTCGACGACCGCGAACTCGACGTTGGTGCCGGCGGAAAAACGCGAATGCGTCGAGAGGCCGGGCCCGAGGCGATCGAAGCGATCGCGATTCGGCAGCGCCGTCATGAGCGTGACGCACTGCGGATTGCCGATGCCGAGCGTGGCGACCACCAGCGACTCCCCCGCCACCGCCAGCGTCTCCTGCTGCAGGTCGGTCGGGTGGCCCATCGCCGCCGTGAACAGGTAGCGGCCGTCGGCGCGCGAGGTCAGCGCGAGGTGCCGTTCCCCGGCGTCGGTTTCGGCCACCACCGTGGTCGAGACGCCGTCGGAGGTGCCGGCTCGCCGCTCGCGATCGCGGACCACCAGCGCCGCCAGGCACCGCAGCCCGTTGCCGGACAACTCCGACGGGCTGCCGTCGGCGTTGATGAGACGCATCGTCGCGCCGTCGGGGGTGAACGAATAGAGGATCAGCCCGTCGCCGCCGACGCCGACGTGCCGGGCGCACAGCGCGCCCGCCAGCGCCGCCGGATCGTGCCCGCGCACGTCGTCGCGATGCGCGAACAGGAAGTCGTTGCCGTAGGCGTGGGCTTTGGTGATGGAGAGCGGCATGGTCATTCGATGCGGAAGGCCCGGAAGGTCCAGGTGAGCCCGGCCGTCGCGCCGAGGTCGAGGTCGGAGGAGGTGGCGCCGAAGAGCCCCGCGGCGTCGAAGCGCACGCGGCCACGCGAGAAGCGCAGCCCGGCGCGGGCGACGCCGCGACTCTCGGTGCCGGGCACTGGCGAGCTGGCCGCCAGGTTCAGGCGGCCGTTGTATTCCGACACCAGCTCGAAGCCCCGGCCCATCCGAGCCGCGATCGACATGCCGAAGGTGAGCAGGTCTTCCTGGCGCGCCGCCACGACGGGGTCGCCGACGATGGCGACACCGGCATTGGCCACCCAGCGCACGCGGGCCACGGTCTTGCCGACGAGGAACGAGGCGAAGAAGTCGGTGGTGTCGTGTCCGAGCCCCGATTCGTTCGAGGCGTTCGGCAGGCGGGTTGCAAAGCGCAGGCCGATGGCCGGCCGGCCGCGGCCTTCGTTCAGCAGGCGCAGCTTGGTCGCAATCACGAAATCGTCCACGGCGGAGGTCGTCGCGCCCGAAACCGACAGTAGCGCCGACAGCGGCGCCTCGCGCCGTTCGGTGATCCGCAACTGCCGGTACGGGCTGCCGTCAATCTGGATCTCGGCAATCGGACCCACGCCGACGCTGAGCCCGATGGTCGGTCCCGAGACGAGATCGCCGCGCAGGCCGGAGATCGGAAACGAGATGGCGCGCATCCAGTCCACGCCGGTCTCGAACAGCACCTGGCCGGCCCCGATGGTCTGCGGGTCTTCGGTGATGAACGGGCGCTGCTGCGCACCGCCCGGGCGGGCAGCGAGCACGCACACCAGCGCCAGCGCGCCCACCTGCCCGATCCGTTGCCTTGGTGGTCCGATCACGGTCACACTCCCTCGCCCGCGCGCTGCCTTGCGGCCGTCCCCAGATAGTGAAACGCCAGCACGTCGTAGCAGGCATGCGCCGTGACCGGCGCCAGCAGCCCGCCGGTGGCGAGCGCCAGGCCGCCGAGCACCAGGCCCATCCCGGTCGCCCAGAGGCCGAACGCCAGCATCCGCGCGCCGGCGACATGCGCGAGGCCGAAGGCGAGCGCCGCCGGCACCCAGCCGATGACCGCCTGCAGCCAGCCGCGGAAGAACAGCTCCTCGCCGAGGCCTGCGGCGAGCGACACGACGACGATCTGCCGCGGAGACAGAATCGCGAAGGTCGGCACCAGCACTTCGTCCACCGCCGCCCGCACGCGCGTGAAGACACCGGTGGGTGCATGCAGCCACCGGTAGTTCGCCGCGGCGAGCACCGCCGCCACGACCAGCCCCGCACACACGCCGGTGACCGGTCGCTCGAATCCCCACCGCACGGGGACGCGGGCGGCGCCGGCAGCCAGGAGGCCGACAGCGCCGAGCCCGGCCTGCGTCGCCAGAGCCACCGCGGTGAGACGGGCTGCCGGGGTCACGGGCGGCGGCTTTCCAGCACGAAGGTCACGGGACCGTCGTTCTCGAGGGTCACACGCATCGCTGCCTGGAACTCGCCGGTCGCGACTTTCACCCCGGCGCCACGCAGATCGGCGACCACGGCCTCGTAGAGGCGCCGGGCCTGGTCGGGCGCGGCGGCATGGTCGAAGGAGGGCCGGCGTCCCGTGCGGCAGTCGGCGGCCAGGGTGAACTGCGACACCACCAGCACGGCGCCGCCGATGTCCACCACCGAGCGGTTCATGCGGACCCGGCCGTCGGCGCCGCCGTCGTCATCGAAGATGCGCAGGTCGCGAATCTTGCCGGCGATATGGCTGACGTCGTCCGCGCCGTCGCCCTGCTCCACGCCGACCAAAACCAGCAGGCCCTGCTCGATGGCGCCGACGACCCGCGTGTCGACCTCGACGCGGGCATGGCGCACCCGCTGCAGCACGGCCCGCATCGTCAGCTCCGCCTCGCCGTCACTACCGGCTCCTGAGCGCCACGAGCTGCGAAAAAGGCACCTCGGGAGCAGTGGGCGCCGCGGCGGGCGCGGCCAGGTCGCCGAACAGCCGCCGGTCGAGCAGGTGCCGCGGCTTCACGTTGGTGAGCGCCTTGATCATCGACGCCTTCACCTGCGGATGCTCGCGCTCGAGCTCCATGATGAGGCGCTTGACGCGCTGGCGCTGCAGGCTCAGATCGCCGCACGCCGGGCAGCAGCAGCCGATGACCGGCAGCGCCACTTCCTGCGTGTAGGCGCGGGCGTCGGCTTCGGTGACGTAGACCAGCGGCCGGATGACGACGTGTTTCCCGCTGTCGGAGACCAGCCGCGCCGGCATCGCCATCAGGGCTCCGGCGAAGAACACGTTCAGGAGCAGCGTCTCGACGAAGTCGTCGAGGTGATGGCCGAGGGCGATCTTGGTGGCGCCGACCTCGTCGGCCACACGGTACAGGACGCCGCGGCGCAGCCTTGCGCACAGCGAGCACGGCGTGTCGCCGGCATCGAGGATGTCGTCCATCTGCTCGCCGATGGTCGTGTGCTCGATGCGCAGTTCCCACCCACGGGCGGTGCAGGCGTCGGTGATGAGCGTGTGCTTGTAGTCCTTGTAGCCGGAGTCCACCGTGACGGCGACGATCGAGAAGTCGATCGGCGCCCGCTTCTGCAGCACGTCGAGAATCTCGATGAGGGCCCAGCTGTCTTTGCCGCCCGACAGTCCGACCATCACACGGTCGCCGTCCTCGATCATCGCGTAGTCGGTGATGGCGCGCGTCACCTGCTTGGCGACGCGTGATTCGAGTGGCGTGCGGTACCCCATGACGGTTCTCTCAGTCTACGTCGTGCCCAGCAGGCGTGCCACCGTCGCCGCCCACGTCAGCTGCGCGCCGCGCGCCCGCGCCGCCACGCCCATGCGTTCGGCTGCCGCCGGATCGTCCATCAGCTGGCGCAGCGCGCCGGCCACGGCCGCGGGCGTCGCCGCGGTGACGCGTCCGGTGACGCCGTCGGTCACCAGTTCGGTTGGCCCGCCGCTGTCGGCGCACGTCACCACCGGCTTGGCGGCGGCAAACGCCTCGACGGTCACGAAGCCGTAGTCTTCGTCGAACGGCAGGAAGGCCACCGCACGGCAGCGGGCGTAGTGGTCGAGCATCGTGTCGTCTGACACGCGGCCCACGAACTCGACCCGCGATTCGAGCCCCAGGCGACGCCGCTGATCGAGCAGGCGCTGGCGTTCTTCCCCATCGCCGGCGATGACGGCGCGAATCCCCTGGGCCGTCGGATGCGCCAGCGCCTCGAGCAGCAGGTCGAAGCGCTTGAGCGCCGTGAGGCGCGACACCGCGAAGATGTAGTCGTCGTAGCCGTCGCAGCGATACGGTCGATCGGGGGCCGGTGGATGCAGCACCTCGGCATCGATGGCGCCCGAGCGCCCCAGGCGCGCCTGCACCGTCGCCGAGATCGCGAAGCGGCGCGACACGCCGCGATGCAGGAAGTGGGCGTCGGCCCGATGCACGAGGGCCCGGCGGATGGATTCCTTGATCGTGTTCTTCCACGACAACGAGGCGCTGAAACGCGGCCACAGGTCGTAGTACTCGCGCATCGTGTGGTTCAGCCAGCAGGTGTGGCGCGGATGCCGCACGGCGAACGCCGGATAGCGCAGGCTGATGACGTGGTCCACGGGAGCGCCGTCGGCGCCGACGCCGACATCGGTCAGCCAGGCGGCAAGATACGCGGCACCCTGCCGTCCGAAGCGGTTCTGCGGCGTCACGATGAGATCGGCCTCGTGGCCGGCGGCGCGGCACGCCGCCACGAGATCCCGCGCGATGACCAGATGCCCGCCCTCGATGAACGGCGGGCTGGACGTGACGACGAGCACGCGCATCTCGGGCCGGCCCCTATTCGTAGCGCGGCGCCAGCCGCACGAAGATGCCGAGGAAACGGTTGTCGCGGCCGCCGGTCTCGAACAGCGGAATGAAGCCGGAGCTGCTCTCGATCGACAGCGCGTAGACGTAGTTGGTGGGGTTCTCGGGATACGGCTTGTACGGCAGCCCGTCGCCCATCGGCACGACGATGATGCGGCGGTCGTTGGCCGGCACGTCCACCACCTGCGTCACGGCCGCCGTGCGCACGGTGACGCGGTTGGCCTTCGGCCCGGTCTCGAGCGTGATCTCCATCTGCGGCACTCGCAGCGCGTGCGCTCGATCGCCTTCCGGCGTGGCTTCGAGCGGCGCCGGCGCCCGCAGCATGATGTCAGCCCGGCTCTCCCCGCGTACCCAGAAGGCGTCGCCCTCACGCGAATAGGCGTTGTCGTCCATGAAGTAGCCGCTCAGCGGCGGCACGCCGCCGAGCGGCTGACGCGAGCGCGAGGGGCTGACGTTCACCGGCAGGTCGTTGACGAGCGACAGCTCGAGCGGCAGCGCGCGGAACAGGCCCGTCTTCGAATGTTCGCCCGGGTTGAACGACGAATAGAACGGGTTGGTCAGCACCGGCATCACGAACGCGGCGCTGGCCGCGGCAATCGCAATCGCATTCCACGGCCGCATGAAGGCCGGCATCAGGAACAGGAACACGGGATAGACGCCGAGGAAATAGCGATTGCCGACCGGGCCGCCGCCGCCTGAGTAGGTGAACGGCATGTAGAGGAGCAGCACGATGGCCGACCCGATGCCGCCGGCCAGCGTGAGCCAGCCCCAGCTCGTCTGCTGCCGGCGCAGCGCCAGGAACAGCAGCAGCGCCGCCATGCCCGGAAAGTAGTAGATGGCGAAGCCGGTGTGGCGGCCGCCGAAGAAGTAGACGAGGTTGTGGCGAAAGACGTCGACGATTGCGTCGCGACTCACCAGCACATCGAGCAGCACGCCGTTGGTGGAGCGTCCGATGCCCGTCGTGTCGAAGGTGCGGTCGTCGGTCTGGAAGGGGAAGCCCTTCGAGTCGCCGCCGCTGTAG
>JANNIB010000480.1:0-6844 GCA_031404695.1 Acidobacteriota bacterium | reverse complement strand
CCAGCGCCGGGATCGCCAGCCATTGCCACCACGCCAGGCCCTGCGGCCCGATGGCGCCGAGCGCGCGGGGAAGAGCATCGGTGGCGGGGGCTTGCAGGAGGGCGACGACGCTCACGCTCGGACTCGGCACGGGCTTCAGTCTACCGCCGGCCGCGAACGCCCGGCCGCGCCCCTATAATCGCGACGTCCGCGGCGATCCGCGCGGGCGTGGAGTGCGGAGGGCGAAGCATGCGCGCAGGCTGGGCGATGGTGGCGGCACTGGTAGCGGCGGCGGGCGCGTGGGGCGCCGCACAGACCGGCGCGCGCGAGGTGCGCCTGACGCTGCGCGAAGGCACGTCGATGGCGGCGGCGCTCTCGCCCGACGGCACGACCCTGGCCCTCGATCTGCTCGGCGCGATCTGGACGCTGCCGGCCGAGGGCGGCGCGGCGCGGCGGGTGCTCGACGACGGCTATGACGCGCACGCGCCGGTGTGGTCGCCGGATGGCCGACGACTGGCGTTTCAGGCTTACCTGCGCGACACCTGGAACCTGTGGACGATGAACGCCGATGGCAGCGACCTGCGGCAGGTCACCTCCGGTCCGTTCGACGATCGCGAGCCCCACTGGTCGCCCGACGGCACGCGCCTCGCCTTCAGCTCGGATCGCGGCGGCAACTACGACGTCTGGCTGCTGGTCGTCGCCACCGGCGAGGTGCGCCGGGTGACGACCGGCGCCACCAACGAGTCGATGCCGGCGTGGTCGCCCGATGGCCGCGAGATCGCGTTCGTCTCCGATCGCGAGGCGCGCGGCATCTACGCGCGCCAGTTGGAGTCCGGCCTCGAACGGCAACTGGCCGCCGATGCCGCCGTCCTCTTCATGCCGTCGTGGGCGCCTGACGGACAGAGCGTCGCCTACGTGGCGGTGGAGGGCGCCACCACGCGTCTGATGGCCGGTGGCGTCAACATCG
This sequence comes from Acidobacteriota bacterium, assembly GCA_031404695.1. Classification (GTDB taxonomy): domain Bacteria; phylum Acidobacteriota; class Vicinamibacteria; order Vicinamibacterales; family UBA2999; genus CADEFD01. The sequence goes on along the minus strand of JANNIB010000480.1, from coordinate 5,898 downwards.
CGGCGGCCGGCGAGGACGTGTTCCCGTTCCGCCCGCAGTGGGTATCGGCGAACGAGCTGCTCTACACGGCCGACGGCGGTGTGCGCCGTCGAGCCCGTACGGGCGGCGACGCCCGGCCGGTGCCGTTTGCCGCCGAGGTCGCCTTCACGCGCGCGGCCTTCACGCCGAGGCGTCGTGACTTCACGCCGGCGGGCCCGCAGCCGGTGCGCGGGCTGATGCATCCGGCGATCTCGCCAGACGGCACGACCATCGCGTTTGCCGCGCTCGGCGATCTGTGGATGGTGGCGACTGGTACGGGCGGCGCGGTGCCGCGGCGCGTGACCAACGACGTGTTCGTCGAAACCAATCCGGTGTGGGCGCCCGACGGGAAGACGCTGGCGTATTCCTCCGACCGCGACGGCGCCGTCGGGCTCTGGACGCGCGACCTGGCCGCCGGCACCGACCGGCGCATCGCGGCCGACGGCACGACCGCGTCGTGGTCACCGGATGGGTCGCGGCTCGCCTATCTCGACAGCGACGCGCAGCTGCGCGTCGTCGAGGTGGCCAACCGTGAGCAGCGCCAGGTGCATGGGCGGATCTTCGAGCCGGGGCGACCGAGCTGGTCGCCGGATGGCCGGGCCGTCGTGATGTCGGCGCTGCGTCCTTATTCGACGCGTTTCCGGGAAGGTACCAACCAGGTGTTGTGGGTGGCGGTCGAGCCCGACCCGACGCCGGATGGCCGGGCGAGCTTCGCGGCCGACCGGTGGATCGATCCGATTCCGCACAAGTCCGTTGGCATGCGCGAGAACCTCGGCCCGGTGTGGGCGCCGAACGGCCGTGAGATGGCGGCGATCGTCGACGGCTTCCTCACCACGTATCCGGTCGCGCGCGACGGCACCGCCACCGGTCCGCCGCGCCGCGTCTCCACGGACCTGGCGAGCTCGCCGTCGTGGACGGCGGATTCCCGCTGGTTGCTGTACCAGTCGGCCGATCGCTTCCGGCTCGTCGATCTCGCCGATGGCGGTGTACGCGACGTCGTGCCGCAGTGGTCGTGGACGGCGCCGCCGGTCACGACGACCACCACCATCCACGCCGGCCGGATCTTCTCCGCGCGCGCCGGCGCGGCGATCGAGACGGCGATGGACATCGTCATCGACGGTGCGCGGATTACGGCGGTGGCGCCGCATCGCGACGACCTGCATCGCGGCACCGTCGTGGATGCCGTAAACGGCACCGTGCTGCCCGGGCTGATCGAAAGCCACACCCATCTGGTGAAGGCGTACGGCGAAGCGCTCGGCCGCATCTTTCTGGCGTTCGGGGTGACGACGGTGCGTAATCCCGCGACCAACGCCTTCGAGGGCCAGGAAGAGCGGGAAGCGGTGGCCTCGGGAGCGCGCGTCGGACCGCGCCTCCTCACGACCGGCGAACCACTCGACGGCTCGCGGATCTATTACCCGGGCGGCGTGGCGCTCGACGGCGGCGGGCTCATCGACCTGCAACTCGCGCGGGCCGAGACGCTCGGCTTCGACTTCATCAAGACCTACGTGCGGCTGCCCGACCTGTTGCAGAAGCGGATCATCGAGGCGGCGCATCGAGCCGGGATGCCGGTGACCTCACACGAAGTCTATCCGGCGGTCGCCTACGGCGCCGATGGCGTCGAGCACATCCGCGGCACCAGCCGTCGCGGCTACTCGCCCAAGAGCAGCCAGGTGAACCGCTCCTACGGCGACGTCGAGCGGTTGCTCACCGCCTCGGGCATGACGATCACGCCGACCATCACGATCCAGGGCGGCTTTCAGGTGATGACGGCGCGCGACCCGTGGTGGGTGGACGACGCCCGGGTGGCGCGGCTGTTCCCGGCGTCGGTGCGGGCGGCGGGCGTGACGATGCGGGAGCGGCCGCTCGCCGGCGCGGACCTGGCGACGCGCGAGGCGCTCGTGACCCCGCAGGAGCGCCTGGTGGCGCGGATCGTCGCCGGCGGTGGGCGCGTCATCGCCGGCACCGACTCGCCGATCAATCCCTACGGCGTGGCGCTGCTGTCGGAGATCGAACACTACGTGCGGGGCGGCGTCGCACCGGCCGATGCCATCCGCACGGCCACCGCCGTGCCGGCCGAGGCGATGGGACTGGCCGCCGATCTAGGGACGATCGAGCCAGGGAAGCTGGCCGATCTGGTGATCGTGGACGGTAACCCGCTGGTGTCGATCGCCGACCTGAGGCGCACGCGCGCGGTGGTGGTGGGCGGCGTCGTCCACACGGTCGAGTCGCTGCTCGCCGGTCCGATCGCCCGCCGCCGGTAGCGGTCACCCCTTGGCGCGCGGCGGCCGCAGCGGTAGACTGGCGGTGATGCGTCCGATGCTTTGCGCGCTCGCGTTCATGGCTGTGCAGTTGCCGTCGGGTCACGCGGCGCAGCCGGCGCCGTCTGCCGTCTCCGCCTGGGTGGCGGTGCCCGCGGCGGGCGCCACGACCACCGGCGCCTTCGTCGAGTTCGCCAATCCGACGATGTACGACATCTACATCACGGCCGCCACCAGCGATGTCGCGCCGAAGGTGGAGTTGCGGGCCGGGGCGAGCGGCGGCGCCGAGCCGGCCGTGGTGGCCGAGTTCCCGGTGCCGGCCTACGGCGGCACGGCCGCGGCGGCCACGGCGCCGCATCTGCGGCTGGTGGGCCTGACGAAACCGCTGAAGGCCGGCGATATGGTGCAGTTGGCGTTCACGACCGACGGCGGCTTGACACTGAAGATCGCCGCGCCCGTCCGCCAGCCCTGAGCCTCCACGACGGGGGGGCAGACCCCTTTCGAAAAGCGTAAGGGACCTGTCCCCGGGGCCGGGCACTTGACGCAGAATAAAGACCGTCGCCGGGACACCCCGGGGCCGCCCCTCGCGGCCCGCCCGGCTATGGAGACGTGGGCCGGCCGGGGTGCCGGCCGTCCGTCGATCGATCCAGAGGAGTTCAGCGCATGAAGAAGTTGATGTTCGCTCTCGCGACCGTGGTCGTGGCGGCCGGGGCCTTCACGACGGCCCAGCAGGGACCGCGGCGCGCGCCGGACCCGCGCTCGATGGGCGGCGGCGATTGCCGCGACAATCCCTACAACTGCGCCGACGCGCCCAACCCGCTCCCGAAAGCCGACACCGTGTGGCTCGAAGAGATGACGTGGATGGACGTGCGCGACGCCCTCAAGGCAGGCAAGACCACCGCCATCATCTCGACTGGCGGCATCGAGCCGAACGGGCCGTGGCTGGTGACCGGCAAGCACAACTACGTGCTGCACGCCAACTGCGACGCCATCGCCCGCAAGCTCGGCAACGCCATCTGCGCGCCGATCGTGAAGTACGTGCCCGAGGGCGACATCGAGAAGAAGACCGGCCACATGGCCAGCCCCGGCACCATCACGATGCGTGAAGAAACGTTCCAGGCGGTGCTGACCGACGTGGCCGAGAGCCTGCAGGCGCACGGCTTCAAGACCATCGTCTTCATCGGCGACAGCGGCGGCAACCAGAAGGGCCAGCAGACCGTGGCCGACACGCTCACCACCAAGTGGGCCGGCAAGGCCATCGCCCTGCACATCCCCGAGTACTACACCTACAACGTCGTGACCAAACACTTCGAGGATCAGGGCCTGCTGCCGAAGGATCGCAAGAGCGACGGCATGCACGACGACCCGATCATCACCCTCAACATGTTCATCGACGATCCGAAGTCGGTACGCTACGACGAGCGGGTAAAGGCGGGCAAGGCCTCGATCGACAGCGTCTCGATTGCCGACCGCGCCAAGGCGACCGATCTGGCGAAGAAGATCGTGGCGTTCCGCGCCGACTACACCATCGCCGCCATCAACAAGGGCATTGCCGCCAAGGGCAAAGCCACGATGGCGCAGTAACGGCGCGACTGCAGACGCTGCCCTGACCATCCGCGTGCGGACCGCCGGAGCCCGGCTCCGGCGTCCGCCGCGCCTTCGAAGCCCTCTCCCTCTGCTCGAGGTGCTGCCGCCGTGATCGGCACGACCATCGGTCCGTATCGAATCCTGCGTGAGCTCGGGCAGGGCGGCATGGGCACGGTCGTGCTCGCCGAAGACACCCGCCTGGGCCGGCACGTCGCTCTCAAGACCGTGTCGGGCGCGCAGGCCGGCACCTCCGGCGGACGCGCGCAACTGCTCGACGAAGCCCGCGCCGCCGCCGCCCTCACCCATCCGGCCATCGCCGCCGTGCACGACGTCATCGAGCACGACGGCAACATCGCCATCGTCTTCGAGCTGGTCGAGGGCGAAACCCTCGCCGCGCGCCTCGCCAAGGGGCCGCTGCCCGAAGAACAGGCCGTCGCCATCGCCGTGCAGATCGCCGACGCGCTGGCCGTCGCGCACGGCGCGCGCGTGCTGCACCGCGATCTCAAGCCCTCGAACATCATGCTGGCGCCGGGCGGCGTCGTGAAGATCCTCGACTTCGGCATCGCGCGCTTCCGGCCGGTCGGGCATCAGGCGCCGGCCGACAGCCACGGCGACGAGGGCTTCATGGGCACGCCCGGCTACGTCGCGCCCGAACAGTGGACCGGCAAGGCCGTGGACGAACGGGCCGATCTCTACGCGCTCGGGGTGGTGCTGTTCGAGATGCTGACGGGGAAGCGCCCGTTCCCGGAGCGCGAGCCGTTCACGCTGGCGCTGGCCGCCATCGACCGTATCGCCCGCCGCGTGTCATCACTGCGGCCCGGCGTCACGCCCGCGCTCGACAAGCTGGTGGCGCGGTGCTGGCGGCCGACCCGGCGCTGCGTCCGCCGCGGGCGCGGGTGGTGGCCGACGAGCTGCGCCAGTTGCAGACGCCGCCGCTGCCGGCTCCGCCGCCGCCGTGGAAGGCGTGGGCCGCGGTGGCCGCGCTGGCGGTGGCCGTGGCCGCAGGCTCGCTGTGGTGGTTCCTGCGCCCGGTGCGGCTCGACGTCAGCAATCCCGTGATCGCCGTGCTGCCGCTGGCCAACCAGACCGGCGACGCCTCGAACGACTACCTGGCGGCCGGTGTCGCCGACAGCCTGGTCACGAGCCTGGCGTCGTTTCCGGCCGTGACGACGCTGTCGCGGGCCATGGTCGCCGAAGCGCGCGGACGCCTGTCGACGCCGAGCGCCGTCGCGCGCGACCTCGGGGCGACGCTGGTCGTCGATGGCGCCGTGCAGCGGCAGAACGACCAGCTGCGCATCTCGCTCAGCCTCATCTGGCCGGATGGCCGCATCGCCTGGGCCGAAGCGGCGGAAGGGCCGGCCCGCGACGTGTTCGCGATTCAGGCGCGGCTCGCCAGCGCCCTCGGCAGCGCGCTCAGCGTGCAGATGTCGGCCGCCGACGAGACGCGGCTTGAGACGCCGCCCACCTCCAACGCCAACGCCCTCGATGCGTTCTGGCGCGGCCGCGCGCTGCTCGAGCGGCGCGACACGCCCGGCAACCTCCAACTCGCGGAGGTGGCGTTCAAGGAGGCGCTGCGTCTCGATGCCCGCTTCGTCGATGCGCACGCCGCGCTCGGCGAGACCTACTGGGAGCTCTACAACACGACGCGGGACGCCGCGTTCGTGCCGCAGGCGCAGCGGGCCAGCGCCGCCGCGCTGGCGCTGGCGCCCGATGTCGCGGCCGTGCGGCTGGCGCTGGGCATCACGCTCACGAGCAGCGGGCGCAACGCCGAAGCCGTGCAGGAACTGCAGCGCGCACTGGCGATGCGGCCCAACGACGACGAGGCGCGGCGCTACCTCGGGAAGGCCCTGGCCGCACTCGGGCGCATCGACGAAGCGGTGGCGGAATGGCGCAAGGCGCTCACCATCCGTCCCAATAACTGGCAGGCATTGAGCGACATGGGACGGGCGTTGTTTGTGGCGCGCCGATTACCCGAGGCCGAGGCGGTGTACGGTCAGCTCATCGAGTTGCGACCCGACAATGTCATCGGCCACCA
>JANNIB010000479.1:0-15327 GCA_031404695.1 Acidobacteriota bacterium | reverse complement strand
GCGGCACCGGCGCCGGCGGCTGCCTCCGGCCACGACCGCGCCGCCGGCCACGCCGCCGCCACGGATGACCACGCTGCGCCCGCCTCGAAGAAGAAGGCGCCGACCGTGTCGCGCCTCGCCCCGATGGGGCCGGTTGTCGCGAAGTCCGACGACGGCCACGTCCCGGTCGCCGCCGCCGCGCATGCTCCGGTCAGTGCCGTCGCTCCAGCGCCGGCGGCCCACGGCGCAGCTGCGGGTCATGTGGCGACCGGCGCGCGTCCACGCGCCGGCGCGGCCGGAGGCCCGGGCCACGGCGAGGGCGCGACAGGGAAGCCGAAGCCGGTGGTATCGGGCCTGGGCGTCAGCGGGCCCGTGACTTCGGCGGCCCCGGCGCACGCCGACGTCCCGGCCGCTTACCATTCGCCGCCCGTCTCTGCCGCGACGGCCCTGGTTCCCGCCGCGACCCACGCCCCCGTCAAGGGTGTCGAGGCCCCCGCCGCCGTGCCTGCCAAGGCGACGAAGCCCGTCCGGTTGAGTGACGTCCACGAGCGTCTCGCGGCCGCGCTGGCAGAACTGCGAACGCCCTCCGGGCACGGCCCCGGGGCCGCCGCGGCCGATGCCGCCGCTCACGGTGCGGCGGGCGCGTCCGACGCCCGCCGGTCGCGCGTCGTCCTCACGTGGCCGAAGCCGCGCTGGCAGGTCGCCTGGCCGGCGCCCGGTCGCGTTGCCCTGACGTGGCCCGAGGTGGCTGCGGCCGAGCCGCCTGCCGCCACCATCCCGCCCCCGCAGCACTGACGCGACTTGTGACACCGGCCGTCAGTTCGGAGTGCGGTCTGGAGGTCTCGGCCGCCTGACCCCGCGAAATCCGCTGAGAAAGACCGCGGCCTGGTCTGCCGTCGTGCGGCAAGGGAATTGCGACGAACACGGGACGATGCCCACCGCACGAATCCGGCTGCTCGCTCTGGCACTGGTCGCCGCCACCGCCGTGAGCCTGGCGGCGCAATCGTCGCCGGCCACCCTGGGCGGGCCCCTGCCGGCGCTGTTCCCGGCCGACAACTGGTGGAACCAGGACGTCAGCCAGGCGCCGGTCGCGGCCGAGTCGGCCGCGCTCATCGGCTTCATCAACAACGGCGGCACCCGTCGTCTCCATCCCGACTTCGGCGGCTACTCGGGGGGCGGCCAGGGCATCTACGGCATTCCGTATGTCGTCGTCGCCGGCGATCAGCCGAAGCGGCAGGTGCAGTTCTATTACGAGGACGAGAGTGACGGCGTTGGCCAGCCGTTCTACCCGATCCCGGATCAGGCGATCACGCAGCCTTACTGGATCGAAGGTGGCCCGCCCGGGAACCAGTCCCCCGGTGGTGATCGCCACATGCTCATCGTCGACAAGGACAACAAGCGCCTCTACGAGCTCTTCGATCTCGGCTGGGACGGCACGAAGTGGACGGCCGGCTCCGGCGCCTCCTTCGACTTGCAGGCCAACGGCCGTCGGCCGGCCGGCTGGACGTCAGCAGACGCAGCCGGCCTCGCCATCCTGCCAGGTCTCGTGAAGTACGACGAGGTCTATGGCCCCGGGGAGATCACCCACGCGTTCCGCGTGACGGTGCGCGCGACCAACAACTTCTACGTGTGGCCGGCCTCGCACGTGGCGGGCAGCAACACCTCGGCGCCTCCGAACGGGACGCGGCTGCGACTCAAGGCGTCGAAGGACCTGTCCGGCTTTCCGCCGGAGGCGCAGAAGATCTTCCGCGCCATGAAGACGTACGGCCTCATCGTCGCCGACAACGGCAGCGACATGTACGTGAGCGGTGCCTTCGATTCGCGCTGGGACAACGGCATCCTCAACCCGGCGTTCCGTGGGCTGAACGACAGCGACTTCGAGGTGATTCAACTCGGATGGCGGGGCGGGGACGTGCCGCCGCCACCGCCGTGCACGCCTGGCACGCCAAGCGACTTGTGGGCCACCGTGAGCGGCTACACGGTGCAGCTCGGATGGACGCCACCGGCAGGCGTGCTCGGACATCTGCTCGATGTCGGCTCGGCGTCCGGGCTCACCAACATCACGTCGATTCCGATGCCGATGCCGTCGACGAGTCTGGGCGGCGGGGTGCCGGCGGGCCGCTACTACGTGCGCGCCCGGGCAGCCGTCGGCTGCGGCACCGGCCCGGCATCGAACGAGGTGGTCGTGGACGTGCCGTCGGGGTGTGCGGTGCCGACCGCGCCGGGCACACTGTCGTATTCGGTCGCCGGCCGCACGGTGTCGCTGGCGTGGGGCGCCGCGGGCAGCGCCGCGTCGTACCTACTCGAAGCGGGCTCGGGACCAGGGCTCGCCAACATCCTGGCCACCAACGTCGGAGCCGCGCTGGCGATCGGCGGCCCGGTGCCGCCCGGCACCTACTACGTGCGCGTGCGCGGGCGCAGCACCTGCGGACAGACCGGCCCGGCCACCAACGAAGCCGTCGTCGTCGTGCCCTGAGGGCAGGGACCAGGGACTGGGGACGAGGGAGATCGCAGTGGGCCGCGAGCTACCAGCCGATCGCCAGGCCGTCTTTGCGCGGATCCGATCCGCCGAGCATCACCCCGGTCACCGGGTCGATCATGATCCCCTGATAGCCGCCCATCTGGCCGCGGCCATCGCGCAGCCGGTGGCCCCGCGCTTCGAGCGCGGCGCGCACGTCGGGGCCGATGCCACGTTCGAGCGCCAGATGCGTGTCCATGTGGCGCATCCGCGCGGCCTCGCCGGCCCCTTGCACGTCCATCCCGAAGTCCACCAGGTTCATCACCACCTGCGCGTGGCCCTGCGCCTGGTTGTCGCCGCCCATCACGCCGAACGACACCCACGGCCGCCCGTCTTTCATGATCATCGCCGGTATCAGCGTGTGCAGCGGCCGCTTGGAGGGCGCGATCTGATTGGGCTGGCCGGGGGCGAGCACGAAGCCGGAGCCGCGATTGTGCAGCGCGATGCCGGTCTCGCCGGCGACGATGCCGGCGCCGAAGCTCGAGAACAATGACTGGATGAACGACACGACGTTGCCGCGGCCGTCGGCCGCCGTCAGATAGATTGTGTCGCCGCGGTCGCGACCGGCGAAGTCGGGCGCGGGCGTGCCGCTTTCGGCCAGTGTTCCGGCGCGATAGACGCCGGTGCGGCGCATGTCGATCTCCAGACGTCGGCGCGCCGCGTAGCCTTTCGACAGGAGCATCGCGAGCGCCGGCGCCGGCATGCGGGCGCGATCGGCGAGATACGCGCCGCGGTCGGCGAACGCGATCTTCTTCGCCTCGGTCACCAGGTGCAGGTAGTCGGCACTGTTGTGCCCGAGCGCCCTGATGTCGACGCCTTCGAGGATGTTCAACATCTCGAGGGCGACGACGCCCTGAGTCGAGGGTGGCATCTCGTGCACGTCGTAGCCACGGTAGTTCACGTGAATCGGGTCCACCCAGTCGGCGGTGTGACCGGCCAGATCCTGCGCCGTGATGAGCCCGCCGCGCGCCGCCATGTCGGACGCGATCGCCTGCGCGATGGGTCCGAGATAGAACGCGTCGCGGCCGCTTGTGGCGATGAGCTCGAGGCTGCGGGCGAGCCGCGGGTTGGCGAAGATGGCGCCCATGGCAGGGGCGGTGCCGCCGGGCAGGAACGTGGCCGCGGCAGCCGGATCCTGCGCCAGGCGCGACGCCGCGTCCTCCCACTCGTTGGCCATCAGTTCGGCGACGGGGAAACCCTCGCTGGCGTAGCCGATGGCGGGCGTCAGTGCCTCGGCCATCGAGATCGAGCCGAAACGCGTCAGCAGCGCATCCCAGCCGCTGACGACCCCGGGCACGTTCACCGCGAGCGGGCCGCTGGTGGGCATCTCGGTCAGGCCGCGTCCGGCGAACTCCTCAGGAGTGGCGAGGGCGGCGGAGCGGCCGCTGGCGTCGAGCGCATGCACCCGCTGGCTGGCCGCGTCGTACACGAGGGCGAAGAGGTCGCCGCCGATGCCGTTCATCGACGGCTCCACCACGGCCAGCACACCGGCGGCGGTGACCGCAGCGTCCACGGCGTTGCCGCCGCGCTGCAGCACCTGGAGGCCGGCGGCCGAGGCCAGCGACTGGCTGGTCGCGATCATGCCGTGGCGGCCCACGGCGGGCGACCGCGTGGCGAAGATGTTGCCCGAGGGGCGGTCACCGGGGAGGCTGGCGAGGGGTGTGGTCATGGCAGGGGCGGCGGGGCCGTCCGGACCGCGCCATTCTAGCTGCGTTTCCGGGTCTCTCCGGCCGTTTTCGCGTGGATTGCTCAGGGAATCCGCCGCTTGAAACATCCCGCGCGGCCCGCCGTCCAAACAGATGTCGGCCCTTTGCACTCGCTTCGCGGCCGGCGTTCAGACAGGAGGTCTTGAACTATGTTCCGCGTGATGACCTGGAATTTCTCTGACACCGCCGAGCCGGTCGTAGCGGGCTTGCTGCTCGCGACGCTGCTCCTCGCCATCGTCCTCCTCTAACCCGGAAGACGGTCGCACGCGCCTGGCACGCACCACGTCGTGGTGTCGCGGCCAGGCGTTTGCACGTACGGGTCAGTGCAGACCGGTGGGGGCTTCAGCGACGGCGGAGTAGCTCTTGCGGGCGCGGATGGTGACGCCGGGGCGCTTCACGCGCACCTCGAGCTTGTGCACCTTGCCGTCGAGCGACTCGGGTGCGAACGCCAGCAGGTACTGGCTGCGCAGTTCCTGCGCGACCCGCGTGAAGGTCGAGGCGAGCGCGTCGGTCTTCTGGAGCTCGAACGAACCGCCGCCGGTTTCCTCGGCGATGCGCCGCAGGCTGCGGTCGGGTTTCGAGCGCACCTGCCGCGCGCCGTTGAAGTAATTCACCTCGAGGCCGATGCCGTAGACCATCACTTCTTCGTCGCGGGCGCGATCGACCGTGGTGCCGAAGCGCGTCTTGCTGCCGAAGTCGTCGCCGTCGGTGAAGAGCAGCACCACCTTGCGGCCGTCCACCGGCTTCAGTGCGTCGAGACTGAAGGCCAGTCCGTCCCACAGCCGCGTCGAGTTCCCGAACTGCAGCTCGTCGAGCGCGGCGATGAGCTCGTCGCGATCGCTCGTGAAGGTGCCCGAGAGCTGCAGCTTGTCGTTGAACGCGCCGACCTGGGCGCGATCGACCGGCAGCAGGCGGATGAGGAACTGCTCGGCCGCCTGGTTCAGCAGCTTGAGGTGTTCGGTCATGCTCGCGCTGGTGTCGAGCATCACGACGACGGTGAAGGGCTGAGGGTCGTTCGAGAACTGCGAGATCGACACCGGCTTGCCGTTGTCGAGGATCTCGAAATCCTCCTGTGCGAGGTCGGGCACCAGGCGCCCGCTGGCGTCGATCGCCGTCGCGTAGACCGGCACCGTGCGCACCGATGACCGGAAGGTCGGCTGCTGGTCGGCCAGCACGGAGATGGAGCCGGCGACGACGAGGAGGGCGGCAATCGGTCGGATCATCACACCTAGAGGGTAGCAACGACCGTTCCAGCCGGCAATCACCCAGGATCGCTGGCGTTTTCAGGCGTGATTCCCAGGATCGTCCTGCGATTGAGACGCTGCGGCGTGTCAGGTGCGCTACGATCATGTGACGCTGTGGCTGGACCTCCATCCCTCGGGTTGTGCGGGACGTGCCGCCACGTCAGGTCCGTGCCGGGCGTCAGGTCGAGCTTCTTGATGTGCACGCGGGCCCTCACTGACCCTTCGTATCCGAAGTACCCCGTGCTGCCGGTGCGCGTCTGCCGGGGCCACGAGCCCGGCACGGTGAAGACGCCGCCGTCGCAGTAAGCTTTGGAAGGGGTCGAGGAGTGATGATGTCGAAGTCGAAGATCGGATACGTGCTGGCGCTCGCGCTGACCGCGCTCGGCGGCTCCTCGTGCGCCAACGCGCAGACGGCGCAGCCACCGGCGCCCGCCGCCGGCACCGGCGACCAGGACCAGGTCGTGGCCACGGTGGGCGATCGGAAGATCACGCTCAAGGAAGTGGAGAGCCGCTGGCAGGCCGAAGACCCGGCTGAGCGCGCCCGCGTGAGCCAGCTCCTCTACCAGCACCGGCGGCAGAGTATCGACCAGATCGTGGCCGACCAGTTGATCGAAGCCGCCGCGAAGAAGGCCGGCGTGCCGAAGGACGAGTACCTGCGGGTCGAGGTGACCAAGCGCCGCGGCGAGATCACCGATGCCGACATCCAGAAGGTGTTCGAAGAGAACCGCGATCGCGTGGGTGGGTCGACGGTAGCCGACCTGAAGCCGTCGATCACCGACTTCATCCGCCGCAACCGCGACGCCCAGAGCATCGCGGTGCTGGTTGGCGAGCTGAAGGCGGCCGGCACTGCGGTGAACATCACGCTCGATCCGCCGCGCTACGAGGTGGCGATTGCCGCGCACGATCCCTCGCGCGGGCCCGCCGATGCGCCGGTCACGATCGTCGAGTTCTCGGAGTACCAGTGCCCGTTCTGCGCCCGCGTCACCCCGACGCTCAAGGCCCTCGAGCAGAAGTACGGCAAGCAGGTCCGTTTCGTGTTCAAGGACTTCCCGCTGCAGAACCACCTGCAGGCGCCCAAGGCGGCGGAAGCGGCGCACTGCGCCGGCGACCAGGGCAAATATTGGGAACTGCACGACCGGCTGTTCGCCAACCAGCAACTGCTGCAGGTGCCGGAGCTCAAGAAGCACGCCGCCGCGGTCGGTCTCGACCAGGCGGCGTTCGACCAGTGCCTCGATGCGGGCAAGCACACCGACAACGTGCAGGCCGACATCGAGCTCGGGACCAAGATGGGCGTCGGCTCGACGCCCACGCTCTACATCAACGGCCGTCTGGTGACAGGCGCCCAGCCCCAGGCGCTCTTCGAGAGCATCATCGACGAGGAACTGGCCCGCAAGTCCGGCAAGTAGCACCCGATTTGTAACGGGGTCTGTCACGGTCACGGTCACGAGTTGTCTTCGTGAGGTGACCGTGACAGACCCCGTTACAAACGGTCCGGGTCGCAGAAGCTGCTACGCCGTCAGCAACACGATCTTGCCGCGGGCGCCCGGCGTCATGACGCGGCGGTGCGCTTCGGCGGCGTCGGCCAGCGGCAGTTCCGTCCCCACCACCGGCCGCAGCGCGCCTGACGCCAGCGCCTCGCCCAGCGCTTCGTGGCCGCGCAACACTTCTTCGGTCGACAGTCCCCATAACGCGAGGCCGGTGATCACGGCGTGTTTTGCCATGATCTTGCGCGGGTCGATCTCGATCCGGCCGCGGTTGCCGATCACCACGATCCGGCCGCGCGGCGCGATCATCGTCAGATCGTGGTCGAGGTTCACGTTGGCCAGCATCTCGAGGATCACATCGGGCCCGCGGCCGCTCGTGAGCGCCTGGATGCGCTCGACGTGCGCGACATCGCGGTGGTCCACGACGTGGTGCGCGCCTTCGGCGCCGACCAGCGCGAGACCGTCGTCGGTGCCGGCCGTGCCGATCACGGTCAGTCCGGCGGCGCGCGCCATCTGCACCGCGGCCAGGCCCACCGACCCGCTCGCGCCGTGCACCAGCACCACGTCGCCGCCGCGCGGAGTCGCGCGGGCGAGGGCCACATGCGCCGTCAGCCCGGGCACGTTCACCGCCGCGCCCTCCGCGAACGACACGCGCGCCGGCAGCGGGTGCACCTGCGCCGCCGTGCAGAGAATCACCTGCCGGTAGGCACCGTAGGCCAGATGGTCGGCGGTGCCGCCCGTGTAGACCCGGTCGCCCACGGCCACGCCCGTGACCCCGTCGCCGACCGCCTCGACCACGCCGGCGCCGTCGGCGCCGGGCGAATACGGCAGCGGTGGCTTGATGGCGTAGGAGCCGCTCAGCATGTAGGTGTCAAACGGATTGACCCCCGCGGCGTGCAGCCGCACCCGCACCTGACCGGGCCCCGGCGTGGGGTCGGCGACGTCTTCGTAACGAAGCACGTCGGGACCGCCGAACTCGTGCGCGCGAATGGCTTTCATGGCGACATTCTATTCGGCGCGGCGGCGCCGGCTCGAATGTCGCGGGGCTGGGGGCCGGGGGCTCGGGCGCGCGACAGCCCCCCTTCGAAGCAACCCATCGACAATCGAGGCATGTGCATCGCCGCTCGAGCGGCGATGCGAGCGCTTGACGCCGGCCCGCCCCAGCCCCAAGCCCCCAGCCCCTAGTACACTCTCAGTCCATGGACTGGCTCGCCCGGCTCGAATCGCCACAGAACGCCCTTGCCGTGCTCACCGCGATGATTACGCCCGCGGTGCTCATCTCGGCGTGCGGCGCGCTCATCTTCTCGACCAGCTCCCGCCTCGGACGCGTCGTCGACCGGGTGCGGACGCTGTCCGAGAAGTTCGAGGTGATTGCCAGGAATCCCGAGGCCGACGACATGGCCGCCGATCGCCGCCAGCTGGTGTTCGAGCAGCTCGATCGCCAGACCTCGCGGGCGCGCCTCATTCAGCGAGCCATGGTGGCGTTCTACACCGCCCTCGGGATCTTCGTCGCCACCAGCGTGGCCATCGCCGTCATCGCCGCCGTCGCCCGCAGCTTCACGTGGATCGCCGTCGTGCTCGGCGTCGTTGGCGGGATGTTCATGCTCTACGGCAGCGTGCTGCTGGTCATCGAGTCGCGCATGGCGATGGGCGCCATCGCCTCCGAGATGGACTTCGTCTGGAAAGTGGGCAAGCGCTATGCGGGCGGCGAGCTGAACGAAGCGCGGGGCGGCCCCGCCACCTGGCTCGGCAAGAAGATCGGCTGAGATCACGATGAGCACCTCGAGCAGCCTGGTCGCATCGGTGGACGACGTCCAGCAGCGGCTGGACGCCGAGGGCTACGTGGCCGACCGCGGCCTCGCGGTGTCGGTATACCTCGCACTCACACTGCGCCGGCCGCTGTTTCTCGAAGGCGAAGCCGGCGTAGGCAAGACGGCCGTGGCCCGCGCCCTGGCCTCGCTGCTCGGCACCGAGCTCATCCGGCTGCAGTGCTACGAGGGGCTCGACGTGCACCACGCAGTGTACGAGTGGGACTACGCCCGCCAGCTTCTCGAGGTGCGCCTGCTCGAGGCGATGCACGCCGTGGATCGCGACCGGGCCCGCCAGGAACTCTTCAGCGAGGCGTTTCTCATCCGCCGGCCACTGCTGCGCGCCTTGCAGGGGGCGCCCGGGCGCCCGCCGGTGCTGCTCATCGACGAGATCGATCGCGCCGACGAGGAGTTCGAGGGCTACCTCCTGGAGCTGCTCTCCGAGTTCCGCATCACGATTCCAGAGATCGGCACCATCACCGCCGTCGAACCGCCGATCGTCGTGCTCACGTCGAACCGCACCCGCGAGGTCCACGACGCGCTCAAGCGACGCTGTCTCTACCAGTGGATCGACTATCCGAGCTTCGAGAAGGAGCTGGCAATCGTCGCCCGCGCCGTGCCCCGTGCCACCGCCGTGCTTGCCGAACAGGCGACCGCCGTGGTTCAGGAGCTGCGGGGCGCCGAGTTGTACAAGACCCCGGGCGTGTCCGAGACGCTCGACTGGGTGGCGGCGCTGGTGGCCCTCGACCGCGAGGTCGTGGACCTGGGTGCGATCGAAGACACCCTCGGCGTGCTGCTCAAGGCCCGTGAGGACGTCGAGGCGATGCGCGGGGATCGGCTGTCGGCGCTGCTGTCTCGGGCGATGTCGCGCCGCACCGGCCGCTGAGGGCGATGTCGTCGCTGGCGGCCAATCTGCTGGCGTTCGGGCGGGTGCTGCGCGCCCTGGGGCTCGATGTGTCACCCACCCAGGGGCGGGAGGCGCTGGCCGCGCTCGCCGCCGTGGGCCTGGCACGCCGCGGCGATGTCTACCACGCGCTCTCGGCCACGCTCGTGAGCCGGGCGGCCGACCTTCCAGTCTTCGCGGCGGCGTTCGACGCTTTCTGGAAGGATCACGCCGCCGGCGGCCCGCGCAAGGCGGCCGATGGATCGCACGAGACCGTGGCGATCGAGGCGCAGGTGGTGCTCCCCGCGACCGCCGCCGATGCCCCGGAGCCGCCATCGCCCGAAGCCGGCGAGGCGCGCGCGGGCCCGCCGGAGACGATCCGCACGTGGAGCGGCGCCGACACGCTGCGCGATCAGGACTTCGCCGACGTCACGCCGGCTGAACTCGAGCACATCCGCATCGCGTTGTCGGCGCTCACCTGGAGCCCTGGTGAGCGGCGCACGCGGCGTTGGACCCGCGGTCGAGGCCCCCGTATCGATCTCCGCCGCGCCTGGCGGGAGAGCTTGCGCAGCGGCGAGTTGCTGCGGCTGCCGACCCGCGCCCGCACCACCAGGCCGCGGCCGCTGGTGCTGCTGGCCGACGTCAGCGGCTCGATGGAGCGCTATTCGCGGATGCTGCTGCATTTCGCCTACGCCCTGCAGCGCGCCCGCGGGCGGGTGGAGGTCTTCTTGTTTTCGACCCGCCTCACCTGCGTCACGCGCGAGCTCACCCGCGGGTCGGTCGATGCCGCGGTGATGGCGGTGTCGCGGCGAGTGCCCGACTGGTCGGGCGGCACGCGGATTGGCGACGCCCTGCGGACGTTCCACGTCCGCTGGGCGCGTTCGGTGCTCAGCCGGCGGCCGGTCGTGCTCGTGGTCTCAGATGGTTGGGACCGCGGCGACCCGCTCGCGTTCCAACAGCAGGTGGCCAGACTGCAGCGCAGCTGTCACCGGCTCGTCTGGCTCAGCCCGCTGCTTGGCACGGCCGACTACCGCCCACTGACCCGCGGACTGGTGGCGGCGCTGCCCTTCGTGGACGACTTCCTGCCGGCGCGGACGCTGGGCAACCTGGAAGACCTCGCGCGTCATCTCAATCACCTGCCTGCCGAGCGCCCGATGCGCCGCCACTAGCAGGCGCACCGCGCCGAGGGGGCGTCGCC
Organism: Acidobacteriota bacterium; assembly: GCA_031404695.1. Taxonomy (GTDB): domain Bacteria; phylum Acidobacteriota; class Vicinamibacteria; order Vicinamibacterales; family UBA2999; genus CADEFD01. The sequence continues at coordinate 4,507 of JANNIB010000479.1, read as the reverse complement.
CAGATCGCCGTTGACTTGCGCCGATGACGTCACTATCGTCGGGCCCTATCAGCGAGGGCCCATGAGCCACGTCACGATGACCGTCAATGGCAAAGTCCGACGCGCCGACGTCGAACCGCGCCTCCTGCTCGTCCATTTTCTTCGCGAACACCTGCTCCTGACCGGCGCCCACGTCGGCTGCGACACCAGCCAGTGCGGGTCGTGCACGGTCCACATCGATGGCCGCAGCGTCAAGGCGTGCACGGTGTTCGCCGTGCAGGCTGATGGCGCCGAGATCACCACCATCGAGGGCCTGGCGGCGAAAGACGGCACGCTGCATCCCCTGCAGGAAGGCTTCTGGGCCGAACACGGCCTGCAGTGCGGCTATTGCACGCCGGGCATGATCATGTCGGCCGCGAACCTGCTGCGCGACAACCCGTCGCCGACCGAGCAGGAGATCCGCGAAGGCATCGCGGGCAACCTCTGTCGTTGCACCGGGTACCAGCACATCGTCAACGCCATTCAGCACGCCGCGGGCAAGAGGTAGCCATGGCCACGACACCCCTTCTGCCGAAGCTGGTCGGCGAGCGCGTCAAGCGCCGCGAAGATCCGCGCCTCATCCAGGGGCGTGGCACCTACGTCGACGACCTCAAGATCGTCGGCATGCAGCACCTGGCGTTCAAGCGCAGCGATGTCGCCCACGGCCGCATCCGCGCGGTCGACGTCTCAGCCGCGCTGGCGATGGACGGCGTCGAGGCCGTGTTCACCGGCGCCGAGATCGCGGAGATGCTCGGGCCGATGCCGATCGGCACGCCGTTTCCCTCGCCGCCGCATCGCGCCGTCGCCGCCGATGTCGTCCGCTACGCCGGGGAGCCGGTGGCCGTGGTGGTCGCCAGCAACCGCTACACGGCGCGTGACGCCGCCGATGCCATCGTCGTCGACATCGAGCCGTTGCCCGCCGTGGTCGATCTCGAGAAAGCGATGACCGGCCAGCCGGCGGTCATTCACCAGGACTTCCCCAACAACCTCGCGGTGGCGCTGGTGCCGAGCGGCACCGGCGTCAGCCCCGACGGCACCGTCGACGACACCGCCATCGACAAGGCGTTCGCCGACGCGGAGGTCGTCATCTCCCAGCGCATGGTCAACCAGCGTCTGGTGCCCAACGCCATGGAGCCGCGCGGCGTGCTGGCGCACTTCGAGCCCGGGAAGGGCTCGATGACGATCTGGTCGTCGACGCAGAACCCGCACATCCTGCGGACGATGATCGCGGCGATGACCGGACTGGGCCAGGATCAGGTGCGGGCCATCGCCCCTGAAGTCGGTGGCGGCTTCGGCGCCAAGATCAACATCTACGGCGAGGAATACGTGGCCGCCGTCGTCAGCAAGCGCCTGGGCGTGCCGGTCAAGTGGATCGAGGATCGCTCGGAGGCGTTCGTCGCCACGACGCATGGCCGCGACATCCTCGGATACATCGACATCGCGGCGAACCGGGAGGGCAAAGTGCTCGGGCTGAAGATGCGGCTGATTGCCGACATCGGCGCCTACAACATGCTGCTCACCGCGGCCATCCCGACCCTCACCATGCTGATGGCCAACGGCACCTACGACATCCCGGCCATCCGCACCACGCTCACCGAGGTCTTCACCAACAAGACGCCCACCGACGCCTATCGTGGCGCCGGCCGTCCCGAGGCGACTTACTTCGTGGAGCGCGCCATGGACATGCTGGCGCGCGAGCTGAAGATGGACCCGGCCGAACTGCGGCGCCGGAATTTCATCCCCGCTGACAAGTTCCCGTTCGCGACGCAGATGGGCGCCGTCTACGACTCGGGCGACTACGACAAGGCGCTCGATGCCGCTTTGAACGCCTGCGATTGGCCGGCCCTGGTGGCCCAGCGCGATGCCGCCCGCAAGGAGGGGCGCCTGGTGGGCCTCGGACTGGCGATGTACGTCGAGGTGTGCGGCCTGGGTCCATCGTCGTCGCTGCCGACCGGCGGTTGGGAACACGGCCAGGTGACCATCGAGCGCGACGGCCGGATCAGCGCTACCACTGGCGCGTCGCCGCATGGCCAGGGCAACGAAACCACCTTCGCGCAGATGCTGGCGGATCAGTTCAGCGTGCCGCTCGAACACATCACCATCCTGCACGGCGACACCGGCGTCGTGAAGCAGGGCATCGGCACCTTCGGCAGTCGGTCGCAGGCCGTCGCCGGTACCGCGCTGCATCTGGCCGGCGGCAAGGTGAAGGCGAAAATGGCGCGCTTCGCCGCGGCGCTGCTCGAAGCCCACGAGGACGACATCGTGTTCGAGAGCGGCCGCATCGGCGTCAAGGGCGCGCCGGCCTCGTCGAAGTCGTTTGCGGAGGTGGCCGGCTACGCCTATGTGCCGGTGCCGCTGCCGCCGGGTCTCGAACCGGGCCTGAGCGACGAGGCGTTCTTCGAACCAGCCAACAACACCTATCCGTTCGGCTGCCACATCTCGATGCTCGAGATCGATCGCGAGACCGGCGAGCCCACGTTGCTCAGGCTGGTGGCGGCGGACGATGCCGGCAACCTGATCAATCCCCTCATCGTGGAGGGGCAGATTCACGGCGGGCTGGCCCAAGGCGTCGGGCAGGCGATGATCGAAGAGGCCGTCTACAGTGACGACGGCCAGTTGCTCACCGGTTCGTTCATGGACTACGCGATGCCGCGGGCCACCGACTTCCCGCGCTTCGAAATGGTGTCGACCGTGACGCCGACGCCGGTGAATCCCCTCGGGGCCAAGGGCGTGGGCGAGGCCGGCACGCTCGGCTCCACGCCGTGCATCGTGAACGCCGCCGTCGACGCCCTGTCGGAGTTCGGTGTGAAACACGTCGACATGATGCTGCGGCCCGAGAAGCTGTGGCGGTTGATCAAGGGAGGCCGGGCGAGATCCCGACGACTTGCGACTACGCGCGCGCCACCTCGGTTGACGACGCGCTGGCCAGAATCCAGGCGGCCAACGGCGCCGGCAAGTTCATTGCCGGTGGTCACAGCCTGGTGCCGCTGATGAAGCTGCGCCTGAGCGAGCCGCAGCTCCTTATCGACATCAGCCGCATTGCCGAACTGGCCGGCATCAGCGAGCGCGACGGCAAGATCGTCATCGGCGCCGGCACCGTGCATCGTGACGTCGCGACCTCGGCGCTGCTGAAACAAAAGTGCCCGGTCGTGGCCGAATGTGCCGAGACCATCGGCGACCCGCAGGTGCGCAACCGCGGCACCATCGGCGGCAGCCTCGCCCACGCCGATCCGTCGGCGGACATGCCGGCGGTGATGGCGGCACTCGACGCCGAGATTCACCTCAAGGGGCCCGGCGGCTGGCGGGTCGTGAAGGCGCCCGATTTCTTCCAGGACCTGTTCACGGTGGACATGGCCTCCGACGAGATCATGGTCAGCGTCCAGTTCGCGCCGGTGAAGGCGGCCGCCTACGCCAAGCTGCACCAGCGGGCGTCGCACTACGCCATCGTCGGCGTCGGCGCCGTGCTCGAGGTGAAGGGCGGCGCCATCGCCTCGGCGCGCGTCGGACTCACCGGTGCCGCGTCGCACGCCATGCGTCTCACCAGCGTCGAACAGGCGCTGGCCGGGAAGCCGTTGTCGGATGCGTCGATCGATGAAGCCGCGGCGCTGGCCGGCAACGGCCTCAACGACGTGAACGCCGACCTGCACGCCAGCGCTGAGTATCGCCGTGCGATGATCCCGGTGTTCACGCGACGGGCGCTGCAGGCGGCGAGGGCACGCGCTTAACGACCGGGGCTCGGGGCTTGGGGGCTCGGGAAGCGCCGATTCCAAGGTGCGCGGCCTAACCCCTGGTTCAGCCCCCGTGGGTCGCGAGCTTCGACTGCAGGCACGCGAAGAAGCGGTCGAGCATCATCTTCGACACCCCGCCGATCAGGCGCTGGCCCAGCCGCGCGATCGGGCCGCCGGTCTGCACCGTGCCAGCGACGTCGACGATGGTCGACGCTCCGTCGGCGCGCAGCGTGATATCGGAGCTGCCGTTCAGGAACCCGGCGCGTCCCTTGCCCTCGGCCACCAGGCGGTACGACGTGGGCGGCACCTGGTCGGCCAGCGTCACCGTGCCGTCGTAGGTGCCGGTGATCGCCGCCATCGCGACGGTGAGCCGCACCTGGTAGCGGTTGTCGCCGTCGGGCTCGAAGCGGTCGCAGCCGGGAATGCACGAGGAGATCACGGCCGGGTCCATCAACAGGGCCCAGACCCGATCGGGTGAGGCGTCGAAGGTGTAGGTGCCGGCGATGTCCATGGCGCGATTGTAGGGCCGGATGGCCCCCGGGCGCGCGTCGGTGTGAGGCGGCGGCGCTGCGCTACACTGCGCGCATGGCTCGCACCATGGTTTCGCGCCGTGTCCTCACTGTCTTCGCCCTGCTCCTGGCCGTTGGTCCGGCCGCAGGCCAGACCCCGGCGAATGTCGCCGCCGATGCCGAGCGGCGCATGGAGGCCGGGCTGCGGCAGGTGGTGACCTGGCGGCGCGACTTCCACCAGCATCCGGAACT
>JANNIB010000478.1:0-5288 GCA_031404695.1 Acidobacteriota bacterium | reverse complement strand
GTGTTCGCCGGTGTTGAGGTCGATCGCCGTGATACGGCCGATCGGCCCCTTGAAGAGGGGCAATCCGCCGAGCGGATCGTTGGCACCGGCTGCCGTCGCCGCCGCTCGTGCCGCGGCACCACCGCCGCCGCCTTCCTCGCCGCCACCGGGACGCCCGCCACCGGCCCTCACGCCCGCCTTCCTGGCGGCGTCCGGGTACATCTCGACGGCTGCGTTGACCGACGCCGCGGTGCAGCCGGCGGTCGTGGGCACCCAGGCCGTCACGGTCGTGCCCGTCTGGCCGAAGCAATCGAGCTCGGTGCCAGGCACGACGACGCGCGAACTGCCGCCGCTGTGCGAGGGGATGTAGATGATGCCGGTCGTGGGATCCGCCGCCGGCGGATGCGTGATGTTCGACCCTCCGGTCTCACCCGGAAAGAAGCGGCCGCTCGTCATGCCTTCCGCGTTGCCGCGGTGCACGGGCGGGTTGAACGGCGGCACGAGCAGCCCCCTGCTCGGTGGCACGCTTGAGTGCCAGGCCTCTCACCTCGGGCGTGTAGTCGATGAGGTCGTTGGCGGTGCGTCCGATGAGCTCGTACGGCGCCGGCTTGGTCGGGAACGGCTGCGTCGGCGACAGCTTCTCACCCGGCACCTTCGACGCCGGCACCGGACGCTCCTCGAAGCCCCAGATCGGCGCGCCGGTGTGGCGGTTGAACGAGTAGAGGATCGCCTGCTTCGTGGCCTGGAACACGCCCGGCACACGTCGGCCACCCACCGTCACGTCCATGGCGATCGGCGCCGTCGGCGTGTCGTAGTTCCACACGTCGTGATGCACCATCTGGTAGTGCCAGACGCGCTTCCCGGTCTTCACGTCGAGTGCGATGAGGCTGGCGGCAAAGAGGTTGTTGCCGGGACGGAACCCGCCGTATATGTCTTGTGTGGCGCTGTTGGTCGGCACGTAGACGATGCCGCGTTCCGCATCGGCTGCCAGCGGCGCCCACGACGAGACGTCGCCGGTCGTGCGCCAGGCGTCGTTCTCCCAGGTCTCGTGGCCAACCTCGCCAGGCCGCGGAATCACATGAAATTTCCACAGGAACTTGCCGGTCTTGGCGTCGTAGGCGACGATGTCGCCCGGCACGTTTTCCTGCCGCGTCTGGTGGTAACCCTGCTCGGCGGAGTTGCCGACGATGACGACGTCGTTCACGACGATCGGCGGTGACGAGCTCGTGATGTAGCCGAGCTCGAGCGGGACGCCCTCGACGGCGTTGAACTTCCGTTCGAGGCGCCGCCACGGCTCCCAATCGCGAATCAGGTCTTCCACGACGTCGACGACGCCGGTGCGCGGGAACGCGGGCACGCCAACGCGCCGCCCCCAGTTCTCGAGCGGCTTGCCCGTTTCGGCATCGAGCGCCACGAGGAAGAAACCGGGCGTCGTGATGAAGACCACGCCGCGGCCGTTCAACTCGTAGTACGCCACACCCTTCCCGTACGAGGCGCGCATCGAGTACTTCGAGCGATACGTTTCGGGCTCGACCCAGCTCCAGAGCAGCTTGCCGCTCGTCGGGTCGATCGACACGACGTGTCGCCGTGGTCCGGCGACGCTCAGCAGTTTGCCGCCGACGTAGCTCGGCGTGGCGCGGGCCGTCATGTCGCCGACGACGTCCACCGGGCCGAACCGCCACGCTTCCTTCAGCGATTCGAAGTTGGCCGGCGTGATCTGGTCGAGCGGCGAGTAACGGGTGTGCCCGAGGTCGCCCCCGAGCGTGCGCCATTCGCCGTTTTCGGTGCCGCGACGGGCCGGGGTCTGTGCCGACGGCAGGCTGAGCGTGCAGGCGATGAGCACGGCCAGCGCGGCTGGGATCGTCAGGGAGTGTCGCGGCATGCCGGGGAGGGTAGGCCCGTTCGGCGTTGGCGTCAAACGCTTTTCGAGGGCTGCGACACGGCGCTCGCAGCCCTTCCTGACGCCGTTCACAGCCGCCCCATCACGTCGTCAGACCCGCAGTCTCCCGGCGGCGGCAGACTTTCGCCTTTTGTTTGCTATAGTTCAACTCATGGACGTGGAGCGCAAACTCGAGGTGCTGGCCGATGCGGCCAAGTACGACGCGTCATGCGCCAGCAGTGGCGCCAAGCGGCGCGGCACCGCGCACGGCCTGGGGCACGCCACCGGCAGCGGCATCTGCCACAGCTACACGCCCGACGGCCGCTGCGTGTCGCTGCTGAAGATCCTGCTCACGAACGTCTGCATCTACGACTGCCTCTACTGCATCAACCGCGTTTCGAGCGACGTGCCGCGCGCCCGCTTCACCGTCGACGAAGTGGTCACGCTCACGCTCGACTTCTATCGCCGGAACTACATCGAGGGGCTGTTCCTCAGCTCCGGCGTGATCCGCAATCCGGATTACACCATGGAGCAACTCGTCGAGGTGGCGCGCCGCCTGCGCACGACTCACGCCTTCGGCGGCTACATCCACCTGAAGGCCATGCCGGCCGTGTCGCCAGAGCTGATGCAGGAGGCCGGACGCTTCGCCGACCGCGTCAGCGTCAACGTGGAACTGCCGACACCGGCGGACCTGGCGGCCCTGGCGCCCGACAAGTCGCACACGTCGATCGTGACGTCGATGGCGCAACTGCGGGCCGGCATCGACGAAGCGCGCGCGGCCCGCCGCAGCTCGCGCGCGGCTCCACGCTTCGCCCCGGCCGGGCAATCGACGCAGATGATCGTCGGCGCCACGCCCACCAGCGACGCTGCCATCCTCGACACCGCCGCCACGCTCTATCGCACGCAGCAACTCCGCCGTGTCTATTACTCCGCGTTCAGTCCCACGCCGGGGTCGGCACTCGACCTGCCGGCACGGTCCGCGCCGCTCGTGCGCGAGCATCGCCTGTATCAGGCCGACTGGCTGCTGCGCTTCTACGGCTTCGACGTGGCGGAACTCACGACGGCGGCGCAGCCGAATCTCGACCTGGCGACCGACCCCAAGACGGCGTGGGCACTGCGCCACCCGGAGCGTTTTCCCGTCGACGTCAACACCGCCCCGCGCGAAGTGCTGCTGCGCGTCCCCGGACTCGGCCAGCAGAGTGTCGAACGCGTGTTGCGCGCGCGGCGCCTGCACCGGCTCACGCTCGAGCTCCTGGGCCGCCTCGGCGTGAAGCTCGGCCCGACGCGCCCGTTCATCATCGCCGCGGATTGGCGGCCGAAGACCAGCGCCCCCCTGGTGCCGACGGCCCCGCCCCAGCAGCAGCTGCTCTGGTCGGCCTGAGATGCGCACGGTCGCCGTCGACGGCACGTTTGACGGCTGGCAACGCGCCGCGCGCCGCTTGCTGGCGGAACAGGCGCCTCCGGCGGCCGTCACGTGGGCCGACGACACGCGCCCCGAACGTCCTCTGGCAGGCCTCGGCGAGGAGGGAGGCGGTGAGACCAGGCAGGGCGCCGTCACGGTGCCCAAGACGTTCGTGCAGAGTGCGCGGCGGGCAGCGCTGCACCGCGACCGGCGGCGCTGGGCGCTGCTCTATCGCCTGCTGTGGCGCATCACGCGAGGCGCACGCACTCTGCTCGATGACGACACCGACACCGACGTTCGCCAGTTGCGCCGCTTCGAGACCCAGGTGCGGCGAGACATCCACAAGATGCACGCCTTCGTGCGCTTCCGCGAGGTGGTCGATGGCGACGGCCCGCGCTATGTCGCGTGGCACCGTCCGGATCATCTGATCGTCGCCGCGGCGGCGCCGTTCTTCGTCGAACGCTTCCGGGTGATGCGGTGGTCGATTCTCACCCCCGACGCGTGCGCGCACTGGGACGGGCAGACGCTGCGCCTTGCGCCGGGCGCGTCGGCCGCAGATGCGCCGTCCCACGACGAGCTCGAGGACTTGTGGCGCACTTACTACAAGTCGATGTTCAATCCGGCGCGCGTGAACCGGCGCGCCATGACGAAGGAGCTGCCGGTACGGCACTGGGCCACGCTGCCGGAAGCGACGCTGATTCCCGAACTGCTGGCCGGCGCTGGCGCCCGCGTGGCCGCCATGGTCGCGCAGCCGGGGGCGGCCACGTCGGCGCGAGTCTTCGTGCCGCCCAACGCCGACCTGGCCGGCGTGGCCGCGGCCGCGACGGCCTGTGAAGGCTGCGGCCTGCATCGCGCGGCCACGCAGGTCGTGTTCGGCGAAGGCCCGCCCCGGGCCCGCATCATGATCGTGGGCGAACAGCCCGGCGATGAAGAAGACCAGCACGGACGGCCGTTCATCGGTCCGGCTGGGCAGGTGCTGAACGATGCTTTGGACGCTGCTGGAGTGACGCGCGATGAGCTCTACGTGACCAACGCCGTGAAGCACTTCTCATTCAGGCGCGAGGGCAAGCGGCGAATTCACGAACGCCCGCGCGCGGCGGAGGCGCGCGCCTGCCGGCCGTGGCTCGAGCGCGAGGTTGCGCTGGTGCAGCCGGCCGTCATCCTCTGTCTGGGCAGTGTCGCCATGGAGACCCTGCTGGGGCCGGGGCGCCGCGTCAGCGACAGCCGCGGACAGCGGATCGAGACGGCATGGGCGCCGCACCTGGTCGTCACCTATCACCCGTCCGCCGTGCTGCGGGCAGCGACTGCCGACGAGGCCGGGCGTGTGCGTACGGCGCTCGTCGACGACGTGATCTTCGCTGCAGCGCTCAGTCGGGCCACGGCGGCGGCAAGCGACCCGCAGCGCTAGCGGTGGAACGGATGCCCGAGGACTCGGGACCGTTCCGCGCTGGCCTCTGTCGTGCTCAGGCCAGTTCCAAGTCGAACTCCGGCGGGCCAACCGTGACAATCCCCAGGTGCCCATCCACAGTCACCAAGTCGCCGTCGCGAAGCTGCTCCACCGCGCGGGCGATGCCGTTGACACAGGGGATCCCCATTTCACGCGCGATGATGGCCCCGTGGATCAGCATGCCGCCTCGACGCTCGACGACGGCGGCCGCCAGCGGTACCAGATGGGTCATCATCGGCTGAATCGCATCGCAGACCAGCACGTTACCGGCCCGGAACCTGGCAATGTCCACTCCCGCTGTGACGCGGCAGACCCGGCCGCTCGCCAGGCCCGGCGAGGCCGGCTGGCCGACGAGCTGTCGGGGGGTGTCCTGCGAGAGGACCTTCACGCTGGCGTCCTCAGGGGTTGCGGCCGGCAGGTCGAGCACGGCATCTGCAGTGGTGAGTGCTGCGACGAGAGCGGCTACCAGGTCGTCGGTGCGTCGCGGCTCGTGCCGAAGCCGGCCGGCCTGGCGCAGCCGGTCGACAGCCATCGCGACGGCGCGATTCAGCTGGCTCTCCACCCGGCTGAGCAACAGGTTG
>JANNIB010000477.1:0-3485 GCA_031404695.1 Acidobacteriota bacterium | reverse complement strand
CATCCCGGGACGCCGCTTCGCCTACACGACACGCGTGCCGTGGCATCCGTCGCTGCTGCCGCCGCGCCATTCGGTGCTGAATCAGTGGGACCTCCTGACGCCGCTCGGCGTGGCGCCGCCGACGCCGGCCACCGACCCGGTGCGCATGACGCCGGGCGCCGAGACCCGTCGGCAGGCCGCCGCCCGCCTGGCCGGCGCTGGCGTGGCCGACGACGCGCCGGTCGTCGTGATGCACGTCAGCGCGAGCAACCCGTTCAGGCGCTGGCCTCGGGAGTCGTTCGCCGGCGTCGCCGCCGCGCTGGCGCTCGCCGATCCGCGCCGCCGCATTATGATCACGGCGGGCCCTTCGGAAACGGACGCCGCCGATGCGATCGCCGCCGATGCCGCGCACGCGGCCGGCGCGGCCGCCGGCGCCATCGTCCGCTGCGGTGAACCACCGCTCGACGAGCTCCAGGTCATCATGTCGCGCGCAGCGCTCTTCATCGGAGGCGACTCCGGCCCGCTCCACGTGGCCGCCACTACCGGCGTGCCTGTTGTGGCGCTCTTCGGGCCAACCCTGGCCGCTCGCTCGATGCCGTGGCGCGACCCGGCGGCGCGCGCCGAAGCGCTGGAACCGGGCCCCCTCGACTGCCGTCCGTGTCATCAGCGGACCTGCGTGCCCGGCGACTTCCGCTGCCTCACCGCGACCACGCCGGCCGAGGTCGTCGCCGCCGCCGGCCGCGTCATGGGAGGCGGCGCATGACGACACTGGCGGCCGACGCCACCGCTCGCGTGACGCTCGAGCGGCTCGACCGCGTGGGCTGGTGGGCCGTCATGGCCGTCGTGGCCGCGCTCCAGATCTCGATCGCCGCGGCGCAGATCGCCGTCACCGTCGCCGGCCTCACGTGGGTGATGCGGGCGACGATCGCGGGTGTCCCGGCGCTGCCCCGCTTCGCCGTGCCGCTTGGCGTCTACATCGCCTGGACGCTGCTGTCCGCTGGCGTCTCGCGCGATCCGTCGGTGAGCGTCCCCGACACCAAGCAGCTGGTGCTGTTCCTGCTCGTGCCGCTGGTCTTCGAGTTCGCGCGCGGGGCCCGCGCCCGCACGCTGGTCTCGATCGCGCTCACGCTCGGCGCGCTCAGCGCCCTGGTCGGCATCGTGCAATACGGCGTGCTCAACTACGGCGGCCTCGGACGACGGCCGCAGGGCACGCTCTCCCACTGGATGACCTACTCCGGCACGCTGATGCTGGTCATCTGCGCCGGCGTGTCGCGTCTGCTCTTCGACTCGCGCGATCGCGCCTGGGCGGCCGTGGCCATGCCGGCGCTGGTCACGAGCCTGGCCCTGACGCTCACCCGCAGTGCCTGGGTCGGGGTCTTCGCCGGCGTCGGCACGCTCTTCCTGCTCAAGGATCGCCGGCTGGTCGGCCTGCTGCCGATTGCCGTCGCCGTCGTGGTCGCCGTGGCGCCGGCCTCGGTCACCGACCGCGTCTACTCGATGTTCGACCGCAACGATCCGACCAGCCGCGACCGCATGGCGATGCTCGAGTCTGGTCGCGCGATGGTGCGCGACTACCCGTTGACCGGCGTCGGCCCCGACATGGTGCAGCACGTCTACCCGCGCTACCGCGTGCCGTGGGCGGTGCAGGCCTCGAACCCGCATCTCCACAACGTGCCGATGCAGATCGCGGCCGAACGCGGCCTGCCGGCCCTGGCCGCGTTCGTCTGGTTCCTGGTGGCCGCGGTGCGCGGCCTGTGGCCGCGGCTGCGCCGCTCGCGCGCGCCGGCGCTGGCCGCCGGCGGCCTGGCCGCCATCGCCGCCATGCTGGCGGCAGGCCTCTTCGAATACAACTTCGGCGATTCCGAATTCCTGATGCTGTTTCTCGTGATGATCACCGTGCCCTTCGCGGCCGACCGGGATGGAGGGCTGCCGTGATCGACGCGCCCGAACTGCCGGCGCTGCCGCCCGGGCGCGCCGGCGCCATCCTCGACCGTATTCCCGGCACCCACGTGGTCGTCGTCGGCGACGCGATGCTCGACCACTTCATGATCGGCAAGGTCTCGCGTATCTCGCCGGAGGCTCCGGTGCCGGTCGTGGAGTTCGAGCGCGAGTTCAGCCTGCCGGGCGGCGCCGCCAACGTCGCCCACAACGTCCGGGCGCTCGGCGCCCGCGTGTCGCTGGTCGCCGTCGTCGGCGACGATCCGCACGCGGCAGAGATTCGTGGACTGCTCGAGGCGCGCGGCGTCAGCGCCAGCGGCCTGGTCACCGACCCCTCGCGGCCGACGACGAGAAAGACCCGCATCGCAACCACGCGCAACCAGCAGGTGGCGCGCATCGACGTCGAGCGCAGCGACGATCTCGCCGCCGGGATCGAAGCGGCAGTGGTCGCCGTCGTCGAGGCCGCCGCCGCCTCGGCCGATGCGATTGTGGTCTCCGATTATCTGAAGGGGGTCGTCACGGCGCGGGTGATGCGCCATGTGGTGGCCGCCGCACGCGCCCGCCGCATCCCGGTGCTGGTCGATCCGAAGGTGCCGCACCTGGCGCTCTACGCCGGCGCGACGCTGCTCACGCCGAATCATCACGAGGCCGAGAGTGCCAGCCACCTCCGGATCCGCACCCCGGATGACGCCCGGCGCGCCTCACAGGTGCTGCGCGACAGCCTGCGCGTGGACGGCGTGCTCGTGACGCTCGGCGAACAGGGCATGTGGCTCGCGCACGCGTCGAGCGACGGCCATCTGCCGGCGCTGGCCCGCGAGGTGTCGGATGTGACCGGCGCCGGCGACACGGTGGTCGCGACGCTCGCCGCCGCGATGGCCGCCGGCGCCACCTCGGCCGAGGCGGCGCGCCTTGCCAACGAAGCCGCGGGCATTGTCGTGACCCGCTTCGGCACCGCCGTCGCGACCCTCGACGAACTGCGCGCACGGGTGGCGTGATCACGCCCGGCCCGGCCACCGGGGTGCGCCTCGGCCCCGGCGAGGTCGACCGGCTGAAAGCGATTCGGCTGCGCTCGCTCGCCGATGCCCCAGGCGCCTTCGCGACGACGCTGGAGGAGGCGCGCGGATGGCCGGCCGAACGGTGGCGCGCGCAACTGGAACAACTCGCCACCTTCGTGGCCGTGCGTGACGGCGTGGACGTCGGACTGGCACGCGGGGACCGCGATCCCGAGGCGCCCGGATGCGCCTGGCTGCTCTCGATGTGGGTGGCGCCAGACGCCAGGCAGCAGGGCATCGGCCGTCAGCTCATCGACGAAGTCGTCGCCTGGGCGCGAGACGCCGGCTGCGACCGGATCGTGCTCGACGTCAGCGACGACAACGCCGCCGCCATTGCCTGCTACGCGGCGCTGGGCTTCATGCCCACCGGCATGACCGGCACACTGCCGAGTTGTAACGGGGTCTGTCACGGTCACCGGGTCGTGGCAAGTGGTGACCGTGGCAGGCCCCGTTACAACTCGGCCGCGGGCGGCGCCAGCGCCAGCGGCGGGGGCAGGGCCGGCAGTGCCGGCGCCC
>JANNIB010000476.1:0-5107 GCA_031404695.1 Acidobacteriota bacterium | reverse complement strand
CCATCCGCCGTTGCGGTTCTGCGTCCGCACCTTGACGCGGGCAATTACCCCAACCTGGTGAGACCCGCGCGTGTTCAGACGGCCACGATATAATGCGACGCTTGTGCGCGGCGACCAGCCCGCGCATGGGAGAGCAGGTCGGCGGCACCGGCACGCACCACACGTGGTGCAAAGTGGTGTTTTGTTCGGCCAGACGTGGGATTGAGGCCGGTGTACGGGGCTTTTTCCACAAGCTTTTCCACAGAAGGTGTTGATCGTACGCACGACGCGCAGCGGGGGCCTGACCTAATGACGGGCACGCGGCGGATTCGCGGGTTTGCAGGAGCGTAGCAATGAATCGAAAAGTGACCGTGGTGGGCGGCGCCGGCAACGTGGGCGCCACCGTGGCGCGCGCCGTCGCGCACAAGGAACTGGCGGACGTCGTCATCATCGACATCGCCGAGACGAAGGCGGCGGGCATCGCGCTCGACATCTATCAGTCGTGCCCGGTCGCCGGGTCGTCGGCGAAGGTGGTCGGCTACGGCGCCACCGACGAAGGCTTCGCGCACAGCGCGAACTCCGATGTGGTCGTCATCACGTCAGGCGTGCCGCGCAAGCCCGGCATGAGCCGCGACGACCTGCTGGCCGTCAACCACGACATCATGAAGTCGGTCACGGCGCAGATTGTCAAGCACTCGCCCAACACCATCATCGTGCCGGTCGCCAATCCCCTCGACGCGATGTCGCAGGCGGTCTACCGCCTGAGCGGCTTCCCGCGTGAGCGCGTCATCGGCATGGCCGGTGTGCTCGATTCGGCCCGCATGCGCACCTTCGTCGCCATGGAACTCGGCGTCTCGGTGTCGGACGTGAACTGCTTCGTGCTCGGCGGCCACGGCGACACCATGGTGCCGCTGCCGCGCCTGTCGACGGTGGCCGGCATTCCGCTGACGGAACTGGTCGCCATGGGCAAGCTCTCACAAGAGCGCCTCGACGCCATCTGCACGCGCACCGCCAACGGCGGCGCCGAAATCACCAAGCTGGTGGGCACCAGCGCCTGGTACGCGCCCGGCGAGTCGGCGGCGGCCATGGTCGAATCGATCCTCAAGGACCAGAAGCGGATCATGCCGTGCTCGGTGTTCCTGCAGGGCGAATACGGTGTCCACGACCTGTTCGTCGGCGTGCCGGTGAAGCTCGGCGCCGGCGGCGTCGAGGAGATCATCCAGATCAATCTGACCGAGTCCGAGAACGCCGCCCTGCAGAAGTCGGCGGGCGCCGTCAAGGAACTGGTCGACGTCATCAAGGTCTGAGGGCGACGTGAAGATTCACGAGTATCAGGCCAAGGCCATCCTGGCGAAGTACGGCGTCGCCGTGCCGCGCGGGGAAGTGGCCCTGACGCCGCAGGACGCGGTGGAGATCGCCAAACGCCTCGGCGGCCCGGTGGCCGTCGTCAAGGCGCAGATTCATGCCGGCGGGCGCGGCAAGGGCGGCGGCGTGAAGGTCTCGAAGGGCCTGGAGGCCGTCGAGACCAACGCCAAAGCCATCCTCGGCATGCAGCTGGTCACCCACCAGACCGGTCCCGCCGGTCAGCGCGTGGGCCGCGTGCTGGTCGAAGAGGGCCTGGCGATCGCGCGGGAACTCTACGTCGGCATGCTCGTGGATCGCGCCACGAAGAAGATCGTGCTGATGGCCAGCGCCGACGGCGGCATGGACATCGAAGAAGTCGCGGCGAAGGCGCCCGAGCGCATTCACAAGGCCCTGGTCGAGCCGGGCACCGGCCTGCTGCCGTTCCAGGCGCAGCAGCTGGCGTTTGCCATCGGGCTCACCGGCGACAGCGTCAAGAAGGCCACCAAGGTCATGTTGTCGCTCTACCAGGCGTTCCTGGCCTCCGACGCCTCGCTGCTCGAGATCAACCCCCTCATCGTGACCGAGAGCGGCGATCTGCTGGCGCTCGACGCCAAGATGACCATCGACGACAACGCGCTCTATCGCCACGCGGACTTCCGCGACCTGCGCGATCTGAGCGAGGAAGACCCGCTCGAGGTCGAGGCGTCGAAGTTCTCGCTGAACTACATTCGCCTCGAAGGCAACATCGGCTGCATGGTGAACGGCGCCGGCCTGGCCATGGCCACCATGGACATCATCAAGCTGTCGGGCGGGCAGCCGGCCAACTTCCTCGACGTCGGCGGCGGCGCCAACGCCGAGCAGATCAAGAACGCGTTCAAGATCCTGATGTCGGACACCAACGTGCAGGCGGTGCTCATCAACATCTTCGGCGGCATCCTGCGTTGCGACGTGCTCGCCGCCGGGGTGATCGCCGCCGTCAAGGACCTGGGCGTGCCGGTGCCGATTGTCATCCGCATGAAGGGCACCAACGTCGAGGAAGGGAAGAAGATGCTGGCCGAGAGCGGCTTGAACTTCACCACCGCAGACACCATGGGTGAGGCGGCCGTGCAGGTCGTGCAGCTCGCCGGAGGCGCGCGCTAATGGCGGTACTGCTCGATTCCAAGACCCGCCTCATCGTCCAGGGACTCACCGGACGTGAGGGCACGTTCCACGCGAAGGCGGCGGCGGCGTACCACACCAACGTGGTTGGCGGCGTGACCCCCGGCAAGGGCGGCACGACGCACGAAGGCTGGCCCGTGTTCAACACCGTGCAGGACGCCGTGACGGCCACCGGCGCCAACGCCTCGGTGATCTTCGTGCCGCCGCCGTTTGCGGCCGACGCCATCATGGAGGCGGCCGATGCCGGCATCGGATTGGTCGTCTGCATCACCGAAGGCATCCCCGTCGTCGACATGCTCAAGTCGATGACGTTCCTGAAGGCGCGGCCCGGCGCCCGGCTCATCGGACCCAATTGCCCGGGCCTCATCTCGCCCGGCAAGGGGAAGGCCGGCATCATCCCGGCGAACATCTGCAAGGAAGGCCGCATCGGCATCGTGTCGAAGAGCGGCACCCTGACCTACGAGGCGATCGACCAGCTGACCCGCCTCGGTTACGGGCAGTCGACCTGCATCGGCATCGGTGGCGATCCGCTGATCGGCACCACTCACATCGACGCCCTCAGCCTCTTCCAGGACGACCCCGACACCGACGCCGTCATCATGATCGGCGAAATCGGCGGCTCGGCCGAGGAGGAAGCGGCGGCCTGGATCAAGGACCACTTCACCAAGCCCGTGGTGGCGTTCATCGCCGGGCAGACGGCCCCGCCCGGACGCCGCATGGGCCACGCCGGCGCGATCATCGCCGGCGGGCAGGGCACGGCCGCCGAGAAGATGGCGGCGCTGACCGCTGCCGGAGTCACCGTGGTCAAGAGCCCGGCGGATATGGCACAATCCCTCGTCGCCATCCTGAAGAAGTAAGCCCATGCGCCTCCGCGTCTTCCCGATCGTCTTTACGTACGCCGGCTTTACGGCCGGCCGGGGGGCCGTGTAGCGCGCGACGACCATCCGTCGACGACACACACCGCCGCCCGAGCCTCCACGGTTCGGGCGGCGTTTTTTGTTTCAGGGGAGTTTCCCGATGACACCGCCACCACTGTCAGACCTGCGCCGCGCCGTCGACGACATCGACAAGGTGCTGCTCAACGCCTTGGGTGAACGCGCCCGCCTGATGCGCGACATCACGGCCGCGAAGACCGACGCCGAGCAGCCCCTGCGCGACGAGTCGCGGGAGGCGGCCCTGCTCACGCACCGCGCCGCCTACGGCGAGCGGCTGGGGCTGGATCCGGCGCTGGTCCGGCGGCTCTACCGCGAGATTCTCGACGACGCCCTGCGCCGCCAGCGCGACTGGCTGAAGGACACGCCGGAGGACGAGGAAGCGCCGCCGCTCGCCGTGGCCTTCCAGGGCACCGAAGGCGCCTACGGCCATGAGGCGGCCGTGCGCCACTTCGGCGTCGAGCGCCGGATCGTCACCTACAAGCCGTATCGCTCGTTCCGCGAGACGCTCGACGCGGTGCAGCGCGGCGACGCGCACCGGGCGGTGCTGCCGATTGAGAACAGCACGGCCGGATCGGTACACGAGGTTTACGACCTGCTGTTCCAGATGAACCTCTCGATCGTAGGCGAGGAGGTGATCGAGGTGCGGCACTGCCTGCTCGGCGTGCCCGGCGCCACCATGGCGGGCATCACGAAGGTGCTCTCGCATCCGCAGGCCCTGGCGCAGTGCAGCGAGTTCCTGGCCGAGCGGCCGTCGATCGAGGCCTCCCCGGCCACCAACACGGCGCTCGCCGCGCGGCGGGTGGCCGAGCTCGCCGACCCCGGCCAGGCCGCCATCGCCAGCGCCGAAGCCGGGGACCGCTACGGCCTGGTCGTGCTGGCCAGGGACATCGCCAACCAGGCCGTGAACCTGACGCGGTTCGTCATCGTTTCGGCCGCGCCGATGGACTGCGACCCGAAGGTGGACGCCAAGGTGGCCCTGGTCTTCGGCACCCGCCACGAACGCGGCGCGCTGGTGCGCTGCCTCAACGTGCTGGCCGACGAGGGGGTCAGCCTGACCAAGCTCGAATCGCGGCCCCGCCCGGGCGTGGCGTGGGAGTACGTGTTCTACGTCGACGTCGAGGGGCATCTGGCCGAACCGCGCATCCAGGCCGCTCTGACGCGGCTGACCGGGGCCACCCAGTTCGTGCGCCTCCTCGGGTGTTTCCCCCGGGCCATCGGCACGGCGGGCGAGCCGGCACAGGTATAATTGGCAGGATATGCAGCGAACATTTGCCATCATCAAACCAGATGCCGTCCGTGCCGGGTCGATGGGGAAGATCCTCTCCCGCGTCGAAGCCGAAGGATTCGCCGTGCGTGCGGCGCGGATGATCCACATGTCGAAGGCCGAGGCCGAAGGCTTCTACCACGTCCACCAGGCGCGTCCGTTCTTCGGCGCCCTCACCGACTTCATGTCGTCGGGGCCGTGCCTGGTGCTGTGCCTCGAAGCGCCCGACGCCATCAGGAAGTGGCGCGACCTGATGGGCGCGACCGATCCGGCCAAGGCCGAGGCCGGCAGCCTGCGCAAGGAGTTCGGCGCCTCGATCGACAACAACGCGACGCACGGGTCGGACGCGCCGGAGACGGCGGCATTCGAGCTCGGCTACTTCTTCCGCGGCATGGAGCTGCGCTAGCGCCGTCGTGGGCCCGGTCCT
>JANNIB010000475.1:0-3768 GCA_031404695.1 Acidobacteriota bacterium | reverse complement strand
GACAGTCCGGTCAACAGGGCCAGCAAGGTCAGTCCGGCCAACAGGGGCAGCAGGGCCAGGCCGGTCAGCAAGGCCAAGGCGGTCAGCAGGGCCAGGGCGGCCAGCAAGGTCAGGGCGGGCAGCAGGGCGGCGGCGGCAACGGCGACACGTTCGGCGGCTTCGGCGGCGACGACGGTGGCTGGGGCAACGCGCGTCCCGGCAACTTCGGGGCCGACGACGTCCGCCAATTCCGCGGCGAAGCGCGCCGCTACGGGCAGGACGTCGAGGCGCTGCGGCGGGCGCTGCGCGCCGACGGCGTCGATACGCGGCAGCTCGACGACATCCTGCGCCGGCTCAAGGCCCTCGACGACGACCGCGTCTACAAGAACGTGCAGGAGCTGGCGCAGTTGCAGTCGGCTGTCAGCGAAAGCCTGCGCCGCTTCGAGTTCGACCTGCGGCGCAAAGTCGAAGGCGAGGCCGACGACGTGCGCCTGACCGGCAGCGACGACGTGCCGGCCGAGTTCAAGAGCCTGGTCGAGGAGTACTACCGCAGCCTCGCGAAGCCGAAGGCGCCGCAAAAATGAACCGGCGCCGCGCCGTCCTCGCGACGGCCCTCGCCGTCGTGCTCGCCGGAGGCGTGGCGTTGGCGCAGTTCGGCGGCGGGGGCTGGGGGCGGATGCGGCGGGTGCCGCCGCGCTTCCCCGCCAGCGAGGCCGTCTTCGACGGCGGCTTCAACTTCTGCCGCGTGATGTACTCGAGCCAGTGGCGCGAAGCCGGCGGCCAGGGCTGGTCCACCGACTACCCCGACGCCGACATCAACTTCTCGATCCGCTTCGCCGAGCTCACCAAAGTGCGCGTGAGCAAGCAGGCCAGCGGCGTGCCCAATCACTTCGTGACGCGGCTGACCGACCCGTGGCTGATGCGCTGCCCATTCCTGCTCGGGTCGGACGTCGGCACGATGACACTGCGCGACGAGGAAGTGCTGGCGCTGCGCGACTACCTCCTGAAGGGCGGCTTCTTCTGGGTGGACGACTTCTGGGGCTCGCGCGCCTGGGACGTGTTCGAGAACGAGATGGCGCGGGTGCTGCCGCCGGGCAGCTACCCGTTCCGCGACCTCGGTCCCGACCACCCCATCTACCGCACGATGTTCCCGATGGCCGATCTGCCGCAGATTCCCTCGATTCAGTTCTGGCGCTCCACCGGTGGCGAGTCATCGGAGCGCGGCAGCGACAGCGCGCAGCCGCACCTGCGCGCCATCACCGATCCCGACGGGCGGCTGATGGTGCTGGCCACGCACAACACCGACATCTCCGACGCCTGGGAGCGGGAGGGCGAAGACCCCGAGTACTTTTACACCTACTCGCCGAACGGCTACGCGACCGCCATCAACATCATGCTGTACGCGATGAGCCATTAGAGCCGGGGCTCGGGGCTCGGGGCTCAGAACTCAAGGGCTCGGGGACCAGCGCTCGGGGCTCAGAACCTGGGGCTCGGGGTAAGATCGTCGCGATGGCGAAGAAAATCTGCGACAACATCCTCGAGACCATCGGCCACACGCCGATGGTGCGTCTGAACCGCATCACGAAGGGTCTCGTCGCCGCTGACGTGGTCGCCAAGATCGAGACCACCAACCCCGGCAATTCGATCAAGGACCGCATGGCCCTGAAGATGATCGAAGACGCCGAGGCCGATGGCCGCCTGAAGCCCGGCGGCACCATCATCGAGGGCACCTCGGGCAACACCGGCATGGGGCTCGCCATCGCCGCCGTCGTGAAGGGCTACCACTGCATCTTCACGACCACCGACAAGCAGTCGAAGGAAAAAGTCGACGCCCTGCGCGCCTTCGGCGCCGACGTCATCGTCTGCCCCACCGACGTCGAACCGGAAGACCCGCGGTCCTACTACTCGGTGTCGTCGCGGCTCGAACGCGACACCCCGAACAGCTGGAAGGCCAACCAGTACGACAACCCCTCGAACGCGCAGGCCCACTACGAGCAGACCGGCCCGGAGATCTGGGATCAGACCGACGGCGCGGTCGACCATCTCGTCGTCGGCGTCGGCACCGGCGGCACCCTGTCTGGCGTCGCGAAGTATCTGAAGGAGCGCAAGGGGTCGGTCAAGGCCTGGGGCATCGACACCTACGGCTCGGTCTTCAAGAAGTACAAGGAGACCGGCATCTTCGACAAGAACGAGATCTACCCTTACATCACCGAGGGCATCGGCGAAGACTTCCTGCCGCAGAACGTGGATTTCAGCCTCGTCGATCACTTCGAGAAGGTGACCGACCGCGACGCCGCCATCATGACCAGCCGCATCGCCCGCGAGGAAGGCATCTTCGCCGGCAACTCGGCCGGGTCGGCGATGGCGGGTCTGCTGCAGCTGGCGCCCAACTTCAAGGCCGGCGAGCTCGTGGTGGTCATCTTCCACGATCACGGCACCCGCTCTCTCGGCAAGATGTACAACCCCGACTGGATGCGCGAGAAGGGCTTCCTCGACAAGAAGGGCCTCACGGCCAAAGACCTGGTGGCCGATCGGCAGAAGGCCCGGCTCGTGACCCTCGAGCGCACCGACACGGTGGCGGCCGCCGCCCATATCATGACGGCGCAGGCCTACTCGCAGATCCCCGTGGTCGCCAACGGGCGCCTGGTGGGCTCGGTCAACGAAGGGCACCTGTTCGCGGAGATCGTCAAGCACCCGGAGCTGCTGAAAGGCCCGGTCGAGGCCATCATGGAGACAGCGTTCCCCTACGCCGACATCTCAACCGGCATCGACGCCCTGGCCGGCATGATCACGCCCGACTCGCCGGCCGTGCTGGTGCGCGACTTCAAGAGCGACGAGACCTACATCATCACGCGCTGGGACGTGATCCGGGCGCTCAGCTAGGACGCCGGGTGTCGACGATGCTGGCTGTTGTCGCGGGTGTCGCGCTGGTCGTCGTGCTGGCCCCCACGGCCGCGGCCCAGCCGCCGACCGACACCCGGGTCATCGAGGCGATCGGGTGGTATACCGGTACCGCCGGCCGGGTGGACGATCCCAGAGCGCGCGCACTCATCGACGCGGCTGCCACCAGCGGCGATGTCCTGGCCCGGATGTGGCTGGCGCGCGCCTGGTCGCGCGGGCGTCTCGGCTATCCACGCGATTACCGCAAGGCGCAGGCGATCGCCGAGCAGCTGATCGGGGCGGTGCGGCGCCAGGCCGACCTGGGCGTCGTCGAGGCGCTGTTCCTGATGGGCACCGCCCACGACGAAGGGCTCGGTGTGGCGGAGGATCCGGTCGTGGCCTTCACCTGGTTCCAGAAAGCAGCGGCCGCCGGACACACGCTGGCCGAACATAACATCGGCAACGCCTACGCGGCCGGACGCGGCGTGGCCGCCGATCCGGCGGCCGCCGTGACGTGGTGGACCCGGGCCGCCCTCAAGGGCGATGCCGTGCCCCAGCTCCGCCTCGGCGAGGCCTACGAGCGCGGCACCGGCGTCGCCGCCGACCGGGCCCAGGCGCGCCGCTGGTACGCCGACGCCGCCGCCCGCGGCAACGCCGCGGCGAAGGCGGCGCTCGAACGGTTGGGATCGCCCCGCTGACGGCGGTTGCGCCGCCGCCGGCGGCCGAACGGCGTTGGCGCTACACTCGTCTCTTCTCACGTGGAGGGAATCGCGACATGGGCCTGATGGACTACATCAAGACACAGCTCATCGACATCATCGAGTGGACCGACGACTCGCGTGACACGATCAGCTGGCGGTTTCCCGACGACGACAAGGAAATCAAGAACGGCGCGCAGCTCATCGTGCG
>JANNIB010000474.1:0-7775 GCA_031404695.1 Acidobacteriota bacterium | reverse complement strand
GCCTTCTCTCCCGCAATTCATCAAGACGTCGATGATCGAAAGCGCGGGATGATAGGCGGCGGTCGTTTGTGCATGGGCACGTGACCGGGGCCTTCGTTCATCACCTGGACGTCGTACTCCCAGGCGATCTTCGTGAGCTCGCCCTGGGTCTTCAGCTCGGCGAACTGCGCTTCGTCGTTGGCGTCCTTGATCGAGCCCGGGCGCAGGCCATCACCGAGGGAGAACGACACATCGTAGGCGCGCATGATTTCGCAGATCTCGCGAAAACGCGTGTACAGGAAGCTCTCCTGATGGTGCGCCAGGCACCACTTGGCCATGATCGAGCCGCCACGCGACACGATCCCGGTCATCCGGTGGGCGGTCATCGGGATGTAGCGCAGCAGCACGCCGGCGTGCACCGTGAAGTAGTCGACGCCCTGCTCGGCCTGCTCGATGAGCGTGTCGCGGTAGACCTCCCAGGTGAGATCTTCGGGACGGCCGCCCACCTTTTCGAGCGCCTGGTAGATCGGCACCGTGCCAATCGGCACCGGCGAGTTGCGCAGGATCCACTCGCGGGTCTCGTGGATGTTCTTCCCGGTCGACAGATCCATCACGGTGTCGGCGCCCCACAGCGTCGCCCACCGCAGCTTTTCCACTTCCTCCTCGATCGAGGACGACACGGCAGAGTTGCCGATGTTAGCGTTGATCTTGACCAGGAAGTTGCGGCCGATGACCATCGGCTCGAGTTCGGGATGGTTGATGTTGGCGGGGATGATCGCCCGCCCGCGGGCGACCTCGTCGCGCACGAACTCGGCGGGCAGGCCTTCACGCGCGGCGATGAAGGCCATCTCGGGCGTGATCTCGCCTTTGCGTGCGTAGTGGAGCTGCGTGACACACCGCGCCCCCTGCCCTGAGCCTGTCGAAGAGCGAGCCTCGACCCAAGGCGCGCGCAGCTTCGGCAGGCCCACACGCACGTCGGTGACCCGCGGACCGCTGGTGTCGTAGAGGCGCACCGGCGGCTCACCATTCGCGAGGCGCACTTCGCGCATCGGCACGCGAATCGGCACCGGGCCGGCCGGCGTCGCGACCGACGACTCGTCGAACACGCGGAAGCTGTTGGGGAAGGCGTCGGCGTAATCGCCCGACGACGGGATCTCTGGTGTGCTCATCTGCCGCTCTCCCTACACCGGTATGAACCGGATCAGGTTCCAAGGGTGCTGTCTCAACCCTGCTGAGCCCCGAGTCCCGAGCCCCGGGACCCGTCGAGCGTCAGGAGAATGCCCCTGGCGGACCTACGCTTCGGACTATACCAGACGGACCGGCGCGAATCGGCGCCGGCGATGCGAGAATCCTGGCATGACCGCGCGGTCCACACCCGCTCAGCTGCGCGATGAACTCCGCACGCTCGGCGTATCGCCAGGCGACGTGCTCATGGTGCATGCGTCGCTCCGCCGCATCGGTCCCGTGGACGGCGATGCCGCGGGCATCATCGCGGCGGTGGACGCGGCGGTGGGCCACGAGGGGACGTGGCTGATGGTCCTCGGCGCGCGCGACGAGTGGTCGTGGGTGAACGACCACCCGGAGGACGTCCGCGCCGACTTCCTGGTCGATGCCGACCCGTTCGATCCGCTGACCACGCCCGCCCATGACGACATCGGCATGCTGGCCGAGGTGTTCCGGTCAACGCCGGGCACGTTCGTGTCGAATCACCCGGAGGGACGCTTCGGCGCGCGCGGCCACCGCGCCGAGGAGTTGATGGCCGACGTGCCCTGGAACGACTACTACGGACCGGGGTCGCCGCTCGATCGGTTCATCGACGCGGGGGGGCGAGTGCTGCGGCTCGGTGCCGACGAGAACACGGTCACGCTCATCCACTACGCCGAGTACCTGGCGCGCGTGCCCGACAAGCGGCGCGTGCGTCGGCACCGGTGCGTGCGCGGCTCCGATGGCCCGGAGATTCGTACGGTGGAGTGCCTCGACGACACCCTCGGCATCGTCGACTGGCACGGGGAGGACTACTTCACGCTGATCCTGCGGGAGTACCTGGCCACCCACGACGTGCCCCGCGGCCTCGTGGGACACGCCGAAAGCACGCTGCTCGACGGACGCGACCTCGTGACCTGCGCCGCGCGCTGGATGACCACGCATCTGGCGCCCTAGCCCCGGCGGCGCGGCCGACGCGGGGCCACCTGGCATGGAACCCCGCTCAACGCCTCACTGCGCAAAACAGTAGAAGCGGCCAGCGCCACCGCGGGGCGCGGTATCGGCGCAGCTCTGGGACGTGTGTGCGGCGTTCCACGACGCCAGGGCGCCGGCGGTGCTCTGATTCGGCCCCAACCCGTCTGCGTGGCCAACCTGCGCAGACACCGTGGCCGACTCGGAGGTCCAGTCGTTGCAGGTGAGACCAGCCGCCACGCTGCCGTCGGCGTTCGAACCGGTGAGGATATCGTGCTGGTTCGGCGTGGGTGAGCCCGTCCACTGACCGTTGATGCGCTGGCCACGCTCGTCGACGAACACGGCCGCATCACCGCTGCGGGCGTGGAGTTCGGTGACGTTGTTCGCCACGAGCGCCAGCGTGGCGTTGTGCCACGGGCCGGATCCGATCCGGTCGCGGGCGTTCACAGGTTGTCCGTTGGCACCCGTCTGGGCGCTCAAGTAGGCGCGCCACGTCCGCGACCCATGACCCGCCGCCGCGGCGAGCCGCTGACACGTGGCATCGGCCCCGGGCAGACCACCGAGGTTACCGGTGGCACTTGTCGCGCTCGTGACGAAGAATCCGACGCGCGGACCGGATGGCGCCGTCGGCGAGGATGAATCATTGCTGCAGGCGGCTGCAGCGACTAGAACAGCAACCAACAGCGCCAGACGTCGCATCGTGTCACTCGCTCTCTGGAATCACTGGCGGCAGCGCTGGCGCGGCGCCGACGGGCGTTCCGGTGGCGGGGAAAGCGCGATGCTAGCAGATCAGCGGCCGAGGCGCGACAGACCCGCCGAGGCGCGTTCAACCTGGGCCGTCAGCGCGTTGAGGGCGGCGGCCACTTTGGTGACGCCCTGCCTGGCCTCGTCCCACTGCCCCTCTTCCAGCCCCTCTCGGATCTGCGGCAGCGTCTTCACGCCGTAGCCGGTATAGAACCCGGGCGCGTAGATCTGGTGGCGGAACCAGTCGCGGCGCGGCAGTCCAGCCTCGTTGCCGAGCCGGCGCTCCGACGAGAACACCAGCTGGTTCACGACTTTCAGCGCTTCCTCCTGCATCTGGAGCGCTTTCGCACTGGCCGCCGGCACGCCGGCGTGGGCCTTCTCGAAGGCCAGTGACGCCTTCGACAGCGCCGCCACGGCCGCGCTCAGCGGCGCGAAGTCGATGGCCGGCGCGTCCTTCTTCCCGGCGTGGAGCTTCTGCACGTCGGCGGCGTAGCGCGCCAGCGTGTCGCTCATGTCGGAGAATCGGAACGGCAGCACCGACGCCTCCGAGAGCCGCAGCACCGCGGTGCCGGTGACCTGCGCGAGCGTGCGGCCGTAGAGGAAGTCGCCGTCGCTCCACTTCGTGTACCACTCGAACGAGTCGTAGACGGAGTGATACACGCCGCCCGGGCTCTCGCCGCCGAAGCCGAGGTTCAGCGAAGCCACGGTGAGATGTTGCAGGAACGGCGTGAAGTCGGATCCTGACCCGAGCGGCGCGATGCGGATGTTCGGATCCTTCTCGGCCTCGGCGCGTTCGGCCTCGGGCAGCGCGTCGATCGCCTTCCGCCGCGCCACCTCCAGCACCGGCTTGCCGGTGCGCGGGTCGTTGATGTCGCGCGCGACCTCGGTGATGAACTGCTGCAGCGAGTGCGACCCGCCGGCGTTCAGCCAGCCTTTGCCGGTGCTGTCGGTGTTGATGTAGACGACGCCCTTGCCGTTCAGCTCCTCACGATGCGCTTCGGCCCATTCGGTCGAGCCGAGCAGGCCCCATTCCTCGCCGTCCCAGAGCGCCAGCACGATCGTCCGCTTCGGACGCCAGGCGCCCTTGAGCAGCTCACCGAGGCCGCGGCCCACTTCCATGAGCGACACCGCGCCACTGATCGGATCGTCGGCGCCGTTCACCCACGCGTCGTGGTGGTTGCCGAACATGACCCACTCGTCGGGCAGCGTCGCACCAGGAATGCGGACGACCACGTTGTACAGCGGCCGGTTCTTCCACTCGTGGGTGAGCTTGAGCCGCATCTTGAGCGGACCGCCGCCGAGCCGGTAGGTCACGGGCATGCCGCCGCGCCACGATTCCGGAGCGACCGGGCCGCGCATCGCCTGGAAGATCGGCAGGGCGTCGCCCCAGGCAATCGGCATCACGGGGATCTTCAGAATGGTCTTCGCTTCGCTGACCGGCAGCTTCTTCCCGCCGGCGGTAGAGCCCCAGCCGGGCGTGAGCGGATCGCCGGTGTGGATCGGCATGTCCATCACGCTGCCGCGCTGCGCGCCGAACTCCGGACGGTAGGGACCGTCAGGATAGACCTCGCCCTGGAAGAAGCCGTCGTCCTTCGGGTCGGAGAAGATGAGGCAGCCGACGGCGCCGTGTTCGTAGGCCACCTTCGGCTTGATGCCGCGCCAGCTGCCGCCGTAGCGCGCCAGCACGATCTTGCCCTTCACGCTCACGCCGAGCTTCTGGAGCTGCTCGTAGTCGGCCGGCACGCCGTAGTTCACGTAGACGACCTCGCCGGTGACGTCGCCATCCGCCGAGTAGGCGTTGTAGGTCGGCGTCTGATCGTTGTCGGTCGAGTCGGGATCGCTCGTGACCGGTGGCTCCTGGATGAGCATCGCGCGGCCGGTGGGCGCGACCATCTCGAGCCGGCGCTCGATCGGCCACGGCATGTACGCTTCGAGTTCCTCGATGGCGGCGTTCAGGCCGAACGACTTGAACTTCTCGAGCGCATACTCCGCCACCTTGCGCGACCCCGGTCGGCCGGCGACGTGCGGCTCGGCCGACATGGCCTGCATGTACTCGCGCAGGCGCGCCGGGTCGGGTACGGCCCGGAACCGGTCCTCGAGCGCGCGCTGCGCGGCCACGGCATCGGTGGTGAAGCCGCGCAGGGCCAGGGACTGCCCGGAGGCCGGGATCTGGGTGAGCGTGGCAGTGGTCAGAACAAGGACGACGAGCGTGGCGGCGCGGGGCATCGGCCGAGGGTATCCGGCCGCCCGCAGTGGTGCAAGTAGGCGCGACTGGCTGGCACCTGCTCACCGGGGAGCGGAGTTGCAGCGCCCTCGCGCGGTTCGTGGCCGCCTATGAAGCGGCCGGCGCCCACGGCCGGGCTGAGAACGCCTGGACGTCAGCGGCGCTTGGCGCGCGGCCGGTCCTCCTGTATGTGCTTCAGGCGATCGATGACCTCTTCGTGCAGCACGCGCATGTAGCTGCGGGTTTCTTCATCGCCCTCCCGAATCTCGCGCCGCAGCTGATCGCCCTGCGCCGCGATCTCGCCGCGCAACGCCTCGCCCTGCGCCGCCATCTCGCCACGCAACGTCTCGCCCTGCGCCGCGATCTCCGCGCGGAATTCCTGCCGGGCCGCAGAAAACTCGCGGGTGACGTCGTCGCGGAATTGCGAAACCTGCGACGCGAGGTGCGCGACCTGTGCTGGTAGTGTTTCGAGGGCGTCCATGCGTTGTTCCAGCCTATCTACGCGTCGTGCAAGGGGTTGTGCCGCCATCGCGTTTCCTCCGTGCGGGTGCCCCTGCAGTGGGGGGGCAGACCCGCGACGGTTGAGGCGTGCGAGCATCGTGCCGTCGCCGCGCCTCCGAAACGGCTACCGCGGCGGCTTGACCGCGGTCTCGAACACGGGCGGCGCCTGCGGGATCGCCGCGCCGTCGTGCCGCGGCTCAGACGCGCCGAAGTGCACCCCGCCGGGCCCGTTCATCACCGCCTGGCCGTAGCCGAAGGTGCCCGATCGCGGCGCCGCCACGTCGAGCTGATGCCCGCGGGACGTGAGCGCCGCGCGGGTCGCCTCGGGCACCAGTGCCTCGATGTCGACATCGCAGCCCTCGAAGCTGCCCTTCGTGAAGCGGCCGGCTTCGAGCGCCTGCTGAATCGTGAACCCGTGGTCGACGATGTTCGACACGAACTGCGCGTGCGCCTGTCCCTGGTTCCAGCCGCCCATGATGCCGAAGCCGATCTTCGTCTCGCCCTTCTCCATGAAGGCCGGGATGATCGTGTGCAGCGGCCGCTTGCGTGGCGCGAGCGTGTTGGGCTGGTTCTTCTGGAGCGCGAAGAGGCCGCCGCGGTTCTGCAGCATGAAGCCGGTGCCCGGCGGCACCAGGCCCGAACCGAAGCCGCTGTAGTTGCTCTGGATGAGCGACACGATGTTGCCGTCCTTGTCGACGACCGACATGTAGATGGTGTCGTTGCCCTGGGAGTTGGTGACGCCGCTCAGGCGGTCCGGCTGCACGGTGCAGGCGGCCTTGGTCATGTCGATGAGCCGCGCACGATCGGTCGCGCGCGCCTTCTCGAGCATGGCCGCGGTGGGGATGGTCGAGAACCGCGGGTCGCCGACGTACTTCAGCATGTCGGCGTAAGCCAGCTTCTTGGCTTCGATCATCACGTGCATCGCGTCGGCACTGTGGAAGCCCATCTGCCCGACCGGGAAGCGCTCCATCAGGTTGAGCATCATGAGCGCGGCGACGCCTTGCGTGTGCGGACCGATCTCATACACGGACCAGCCGCGGTAGTCGGTCTTCACCGGCGTGACCCACTCGGGCTGATACTCCGACAGGTCCGCGAGCGTGAACGTGCCGCCCTGCTCCTTTGAAATCTGCACGATGGCGTCGGCGGTAGGGCCGGTGTAGAAGCCGTCGCGGCCCTGCTCGGCGATCCGGCGAAGCGAGCGGGCGAGATCCGTGTTGGCGAACACCTCGCCGGCGCGAGGGGCGCGCGTGCCGCCCTCCACGAGGTAGGTCTTCTTCGAGTTCGGATGCTCGCCGTGCATCCTGGCGGCGCGCGCCCAGCTCCCCGCCACGACCTCGTGCACCGGGAAGCCCTGCTCGGCGTAGTAGATGGCCGGCGCGAGCAGCTCGCTGAAGGGCTTGGTGCCGAACTTCGTGCGCATCGCGTCCCAGCCGGCGACGACGCCAGGCACCGTCACCGAGTAGATGCCGCGCTGCGGCATCTTCGTAATCCCCTTGCTCGCGAGCAACTCCGGCGTCAGCCCGCTCGGCGCCCAGCCGCTGGCGTTCAACCCATGCACCGTGCCGGTCTTCGCCTCGTAGTAGAGGATGAAGAGGTCGCCGCCGATGCCGTTGCCGCTCGGCTCCATCAGGCCGATGGTGGCGTTGGCCGCGATCGCGGCGTCGATGGCGTTGCCGCCGCGCTCGAGAATCTGCACGCCGGCCCGCGCTGCGAGCGGCTGGCTGGCCGCCACGATACCCATCGTGGTCGCCACCACGGATCGCCCGACGACCGGCGGCGGCACCTTCGCTGCCTGACGGCCCGCCACCGTCACGCTCATCCCGACCACGACCGCTGCGAGCCCTGCTGCCAAATGACGCGTCTGCATGCGTCCTCCGATCGGCGCAGTCTACATCCAGTCAGGCCCCGCCGCTACCAGAAGACTGGGGCCGTCTTGGCCGTCAGCCAGCAATCCGACTCGGCCACGCTTCAGGCGCCCGCGGGCGCCGTGCTGCGCGCGCCGGCGAGTGTCCGCCGTTCTTCGGCCGCCGAACGGATCAGCGTCACGGCCGTGTAGAACACCACGAGCAGGACGCCCCAGCGCACGAGGTCCAGGGGCAACGACCGCACCAGCCACACGGCAATCAACACGGCGGGAACGCCGGCAAGGGTG
>JANNIB010000473.1:0-1641 GCA_031404695.1 Acidobacteriota bacterium | reverse complement strand
CCTCGGCCTGCCAGCGGGCGTGCACCCGCGCATCGAACGTCCAGTAGGGCAGGTAGATGCCGCCCACGCGGTCGGTCAGGGCCGCCTTCTTGAGCCGGTTGGGCGCGAACCAGCGGCTGGCGTACCAGCGCCGGATCGACTCGCGCACCTGGGCCTCGGTCACCGTGAACGGCAACAGGCTCTCGGGATAGATGGCGTTGCGGGTCTTGGTGTAGGGCACCACCGACGCCGAGCCGCAGAACTCGCAGCGCTGGGCGACCCGCGCTGCGTCGAAGAGCGAGATCGCCTTGCAGCTCTGGCACTGCACCGACGTCCGATCGCGCTCCCAGCCGCGGCTGGCGTCGGGAATCGCCCGCAGCGCCAGCGCCAGATCGTGCTCCTTCACAAGCGACCCGTCGCTGGCCAGCTCCGCCGGCGACACGGTGCCGCAGTAGGGGCAGACCAGCGCCTGCTTCGCGGCGTTCCAGTGCGCCTCGGCGCCGCACCCCGGGCAGTGGTGCTTGTCGAGGGCGGACACTTCCGGCGGGGCAGCCGGAGGCAGCGGCGGCGGCTCGGTGGCCACGCCGTTACGACTTCAGGAAGTCGTCGAGCGCGGTGCGCGTCACGCGCCACGCCGAGCCGATCTTCCGGCCCTTGAGGTCGCCCTTCTCGAGCGTCTCGAGCACGTCGGCCTCGGTGACGCCGAGCGACTTGGCCACATCCGCCGGCGTCAGCACGTCGGGGATGGGCGGGGGTGAGGTGGCGCCTGCGGCCGCCGCCGACTGGCCGCCGCCCAGGAAGCCGCCGGGCTGATTGGCCATCTGGTTCGCCATGGCGAAGCCCATCGCCACTTCCGCCGCCGACCCGGCCACGCCGCCACCGCCACCGGGCTGCGCCATGCCCTGCGCCATCTGGTATTTCACGTAGTCGTTCAGGTTGCCGATGGCGCTCATGCTCGAGCGCTTGTCGATGGCGGCCTCGACCTCGGGCGGCACTGACACGTTCTCGAGGATGAAGCTCGGGATCTCGATGCCGTATTTCGCGAGCAACTGCGGGTTGATGATCGGCAGCAGCGCTTCGCCCACTTCCTGATACCGGGTCGCCATGTCGAGCGCCGGCACCTTGGCGGTGGCGATGGCATCGGTGAAGACGCTGACGATGCGCGAGCGCATGGTGTCGGCGAATTCGTCGAGGCGGAAGTTGTGGTCGGAGCCGGCCACTTCCTTCAGGAACGTCTTCACGTCCACGACCTTGAAGTCGTAGGTGCCGAAGGCGCGCAGCCGCACGACGCCGAAGTCGTGGTCGCGCAGCATGATGGGGTTCGACGTGCCCCACTTGTTGCCGGTGAACAGGCGCGTGTTGACGAAGTAGACGTCGGCCTTGAACGGCGACTCGAAGCCGTACTTCCAGCCCTTGAGGTGCGACAGCACCGGGATGTTGTCGGTCGTCAGCGTGTGCTTGCCGGGCCCGAAGGTGTCGCCGAACTGGCCGACGTAGACGAACTGTGCCGTCTGCGACTCACGCACGATGAGCTGCGCGCCGTTCTTGATTTCCTTGTCGTCGTCGGGAAACCGCCAGCTGATCGTGTCACGCGAGTCGTCGGTCCACTCGATGATGTCGATGAGCTGTGTCTTGATGTAGTCCATCAGGCCCATGTCGCGA
>JANNIB010000472.1:0-7122 GCA_031404695.1 Acidobacteriota bacterium | reverse complement strand
CTGTGGCCGAGGCCGTAGTAGGTGGAGGCGTCGGAGAAAAAGCCGTAGGCGGCCTTCGGATAGTTGACCGAGAGCGCCCACGCCAGCAGCACGGCCGCCAGTGTCGCCGTGGCGGTGACTCCGAGGCGCCAGGCCTCCGAGCGGGCGCTCCAGCCGTCGCTCACGGGCGTGCCCCGTCGTGAAGGAACGACAGGTCGAGGGTGAGCGCGCTCTGGCGCTTCGTCGCTTTCGACGACGCATGCAGCAGCTCGTAGAGCCGCTCCATCTTGCGCACGAACGCGGCGATGTCGTAGCGCGCGCCGGTGGCGCGGGCGCCGGAGGCCAGGCGTGCCGCGAGCGCCGGGGCCTCGATGAGGCGGACCAGTGCCGCCGCCAGCGCCGCGCTGTCGCGCTTCGGCACCACGAGCGCGTCGCGACCGTCGGCCAGCACGTCGAGCAGCCCGTCGGCATCGGTCGAGACGATCGGCGTGCCCATCGCCAGCGCCTCGAAGGCCGTGAGCGGCGTGCCTTCCCAGAGCGAGGGAAAGACCACCAGATCGAAGGCACTGTAAACGGCGGCGACGTCGCTCTTGAAACCGGCGAAGACGAAGCGGTCGCCGAGTCCGAGAGCGGCGGCCTGCGCCCTGAGCGGCGCTTCGAGCTCGCCTTCCCCCACCAGATAGAACCGCGCCTCCGGGTGCGCCGCCAGCACAGCCGGGGCGGCGCTGACGAGGAACTCGTTGCCCTTGGACGGCATCAGGCGGGTGACGCTGCCGATGGCGACGGCGCCGGCGGGAACGGCGAGCGCGGCCCGCGCCGCCGCAACCTCCTCGACACTCCGCGGCCGGGCGAACTCGTCGAGCGGCGCCCCGAGGTAGACGACGTGCGTGCGCTCAGCCGGCATCAGGCGGGCCCGCGTCGTGAATTCGGCGGTCGACGCCGAGACTGCAAGCGCGATGTCGGTGTAGGGCGCCAGCGCCCGGTCGGCGACTTTCTGGAACCACGGCGTGTCGGTGTGGTTGGCGTGCTCGTGCAGGATTGCGGGGATGCCCATCCACGCCGCGCACAGGCGCCCGAAGGTGGTGGCGCCGTAGCCGTGCAGGTGCACGACGTCGGCGTGCTTGTCGTGCAGCACCTTCAACAGGTGCGTGAAGGTGGCCGGATCGAACTTGTGACGGCCGAGATACGTGACGTCGATCCCGAACTGCTCGAGGGTGTCGTCCGACAGGTCCTTCCGGCGCAGACTCACGAGCGAGGCCGTGAACCTGGTCGTGTCGAAGCGCGGCATCATCCACGCGAACAGGCGCTTGACCCCGTGCATCCGGGATCCCGCCCACCCGAGGTGGTCGCACACGTGCACGATGTTCAGCTTTCTCATCTGGCGCTGACCGGAAGATTGAGTACTACAACCACCCCTGCGCCCGATACCACTGGATGGTGCGCTGGATGCCGGTACGCAGGTCGACCGCCGGCGCGTAGCCGAGTTCGGTCCTTGCCCGCGTGATGTCAAAGGCGCGGCTCTTCGTGTAGAAGTCTACCCGGCGGCGGTAGAGCGGCGGCTCGATTCTGAGCGGCACGCAGACCAGTTCGCACAGCAGCCCGGCGGTCCAGACCGGCCACACCGGCAGGTGGAACCGAGGCGGTGCCACACCCAGTTCCTCCGCCACCAGTGCCACCAGCTCGTTGAGCGTGGTGTAGCGTTCGCCGGCCAGGATGTAGGTGCGGCCGCGCGCCGCCGGCACTTCGCCGCACAGCCGGAAGCCCTCGACCAGGTCGTCGATATAGGTGAGGTGGTAGAACGCGGTGCACGGGCCGAGCAGCGGAAAACGCCTGCGCGCCAGCCCGCGGAACATCTTGAGGAAGCGCGTGTCGCCGGGGCCGTGGATGCCGATGGGACGGGCGACGACGACGCCGAGGCCGCGGTCGCGGCCGAACTGGCGCGCCAGCTGCTCGGCTTCGAGCTTGGTGTCCTGGTAGACGTCGCCGGGATTGAACGGGGCGTCTTCATTGGCCGGCGGATGCGCGATGTGGCCGTGCACGCCGCCGGTCGAGCAATGCACGACGCGCGACACGCCGGCGCCGAGCGCCGCCTCGAGCAGGTGCCGCGTGCCATCCACGTTGATGGCGCGATAGGCCGCATCGGGCTGCCCGGCTTCGCGGTAGGTGGCCGCGATGTGATACACGACCTCGACCCCGGCGCAGGCCCGCGCCAGGGCCTCCGGCGATCCCAGATCCCCTTCCGCCGGCACCACGCCCGCCGCCGGGAGCTCCGAGGCGGCAAACCGCGCCAGGCTCTTGGCGCGCACCAGCGCCCGCACCTCGTGGCCGCGACCGGCGAGCATCGCCGCCAGATGTCCGCCCGTGAATCCGGTCGCGCCGGTGACGAGCACCCTCACCGCGCCACCGGCTCCCGGGTCGTGCCCGCGGCGCCGGCGCCGTGGGCCGCCAGACGACGACAGGCCTCGGCGGTGCGCGTGAGATACACCTCGCGGCTGTAGCGCGCCTCCGACAGGCGCCTGGCCGCCTCGGCGAGCACACGTCCGGCCGCCGGATCGTCGAGCAGCCCGGCAATCGCGGCCGCGAACGGCTCCGGTTCGGGTGCCGACAGTCGCGCCACCTCGGGCGACAGCACCTGCGTGTGGGTGAGCAGGTTGGTCGCCACAATCGGCGTGCCCGTGCGCAGGTACGAGTAGATCTTGAGCGGCGTGTTGGTGCCGCGGATGCGCGGCGAGGCCAACACCGCTGCCGCGGCCACGAAGGCGGGAATCTCGCGCGCCGGCTGCTGCCCGGTGAAGACCACACTGGTGGCGCCCTTCGCCGCGGCCTCGGCCTGCGCGGCCGCCACCTGGACCGGCTCCCCACCCACGATGAGCACGCGCGCCTCTGGGTGGGTGGTCGCCAGGCGCGCTGCGGCGTCGATGAGCATCTCCAGCCCCTGATAGGCCTCGAAGGTGCCGGTGTACAGCACGATTGGCGCCGCGGCCGCGATGCCCCAACGCTCGCGGATGGTGGCCGGCGTCAGCGTGGGGGGCTCGTCGACATCACCGCCCATGACGTTCTCGATGAGCAGCGCCCGCTCGCCGTGCCCCATGGCGACCACCGTGTCCTGCAGTTCCTGACAGATGGTGATGACGACATCCGACTTCCCCACCATCTGGGTCTCGACTGCGTCGAAGACCGCGCGCAGCGCCGACGAGC
This sequence comes from Acidobacteriota bacterium, assembly GCA_031404695.1. GTDB lineage: Bacteria > Acidobacteriota > Vicinamibacteria > Vicinamibacterales > UBA2999 > CADEFD01. The sequence goes on along the minus strand of JANNIB010000472.1, from coordinate 3,945 downwards.
CGCTGAACTTGAAGTTGCTGAGCTGCTGCGGCAGGCTCGAATGCATGTCGTACAGGTGGGGAATGCCGAGCAGCTTCGCCAGCCACACCCCGACCAGCCCCATCTCTTCGTGCGAGTGGATGGCGTCGTAGCCGCCGGCGAGCGCCCGGCGGGCGATGGTGAAGAGCATCAGCACGTCGAGCACCACCTTGACGGCCGACGGCCCGATCGGCACCCGCGAGACCAACGGCGGGCGCGGGCTGCGGAAGATCCGCAGGTTCGGCAGCTCCACGTCACGCCCGATCGGGTAAGTCACCAGATCCACCGAATGCCCGAGCGCGCCGAGTGCCTTGATGCGGTGGAATTCGCTGAACGGGGTGCCCCGCGGCTCGAAGAACGGCTCCGGCGCCAGCATCAGGATGCGCAGGGGCCGTGCGGGGGCCGAGGACGAGGCGGACAGGGGGGACGCCGTGGACACGGTGCAGAGGGGAATCATACCATCCCGGTCCCCGCTTCTTGCTGACCTGTCGACACTTATGCTATATCTCGGAGGTTGGCCCAGACGCTGGGACCGACCGTATCCCCAAGACACCTTCGATGCCAGACCCTGCCCCCCATCCGCTCCGCCGGCTGCTGGCCACCGTGGCCAAACTGGTGCTGAGCGTGGGGCTCCTGGCCTTCGTGCTGCGGGAGACGAGCCTGGCGGAGCTGTGGAACACCTTCCGCCGCGTGCAGCCGCTCTGGATCCTGGCCGCCATGTCGATGCACGGCCTGGTCGTCGCGGTCAGCGTCTGGCGCTGGCGCCTGCTGCTCGACGCCCAGCACGTCCGCGTGCCCGTCCGCACGCTCGCCGAGTCGTTCTGGGTGGCGCTCTTCTTCAACAACTTCCTGCCGAGCAACATCGGCGGCGACGTCGTGCGCATCTCCGACACCTCGCGCCAGGCCGGCTCGAAGACCCTGGCGACGATGGTCATCGTCGTGGACCGGGTGCTCGGCCTCTTCGCGCTCATGAGCGTGGGCGTCGTCGGGGCGCTGTCGTCGCGCGCCATCGGCATCGACATCCCGGGCACGTTCTGGATCGAGATCGGCGCCCTGGCGGCGCTCGCCCTCTGCGTGCTGCTGTTTTTCGCGCCGGCGGTGCTCGACCTGGCACTCTCCCCGGTGCGGGCGCTGGGGCACCCATGGATGGTCGAGAAGCTCGCGACCCTGCAGGAAACGCTCGCCCGCTTCCGGGCCCAGCCCTCGGCGCTCGCCGGGGCACTGCTGGGCGCCGTGCTCGTGCAGGGCGTGATCGTGGCCTTCTACACGCTCACCGCCCGCAGCCTGTCGATCCCGTTGCCGCTGGTCCTGGCCGGCGTGCTGGTGCCGGTGGCGCTGGTGGTGCAGATGGCGCCGGTGTCGATCAACGGCTTCGGCGTGCGCGAGGCCGTCTTCAGCTTCTTCTTCGTCCGCTTCGGCCTGCCGGTGGAGGCCGCGGTCGCGGTGTCACTCCTCGGCACCGCCCTCATCATGCTGTTCTCGCTTGGCGGCGGCGCGCTGTTCCTGGTCCGCAAGCACTGACGGGTGGCCCCGTTCGCACGTCATTTCCCACTTGTACTCGCCTTCCGGGCTGTGTAAAGTCCTGTGCACCCCCTGCCGATACAGAGGGGAACCGGGAGTTGGCGCCTGCCCGGGTCTCCTCCTCCCAGAGAGACCCGTCGCGGCGGCGGCTCGAGTACCTGTTCTGGGAGAGTCATCATGTTCGTACGAGCCGTGGGAATCGGTCTGGTCGCCCTGGTCGCGGCCGGCTGCCAGCAAACCAAGAGCGCCAATCCACTGAGCCCGGATATCGCCGGGCCCATTCCGGGAGTGGCGATCACCTCGCCGAAGCCGCTCGAGCCGGGCGTCGGCCAGACGCTCGAGACCACGCAGCAGCCCTTTACCTTCCTCATCGAGAACGCCGGCACCTCGGGTGTGCGGCCGCTCTACCTGCAGTTCCAGCTGGCCTCCGACGCCGGGTTCCAGACCGTCGTGCACAACGCCGACCGTCTCGACCCGGGGCCGAATGGCCGCACCTCGTACCGGATGACGATCTCGCTCTCCACGCCGGGCGCCTACTACTGGCGCTCGCGGGCGATTGACGGCGCCAACACCGGCCCGTGGTCGGCCGCCGCGACCTTCACGCTGGCCGAGCCGGTCGTCATCGAGACCCCGATTCCGATTGCGCCGGTCGGACAGATCGACACGCTGACCCCGCAGTTCATTGCCCGCAACGGCCGCATCTCCGGACCGGCCGGCCCGGTGATCTACCGCTACGAGATCGCCACCCTGCCAACCGACGGCGCCGTCGCCGCTGTGCTGAGCACCGGCGTCGGCTCCGGCGCGACGACCACGGCGACGGCCGGCAGCGCCGCCCCCTATGCCACCGTCCTCTACTGGCGCGCCTACGCCACCAACGGCACGGTCGAGAGTCCGCGCTCGGGCTGGGCCGCATTCCGCACGCCGAACGCGCCGGTGGCGCCGCCACCGCCGGGCGGCGGCACCGGCGGCGGCTCGGGTGGCGGCGGAGGCGGCACGGTGGGCGGAGCCCGCTCCATCGACATCAATGAAGCGGCGGCCATCATCCGCGCGGTCCACGACGGCACCGGGGCCGACCTCGGCTCCCGCTCGTCGCGCGACGGCCGCAACCGCTTCTTCGCCGGGGCGGTCGCGACGATTCATTACGGCCACAGCCGCTACAACTCGAAGGGCCCCGATTCCAACTGGTGCATCAAGGATGGGGGCTCGGGGCGTCCGCAGTCGGACGACGTGATCGTACGCTGCAACTCGCGCGATGCGTGGGACCTGGTCGGCGGCGCCGGCGCCAACGGCTACTCGTTCCATATCGACTACATCGGGCGGTTGCCCGGCGACCAGAACGTCTACGCGCCGCCGCGTTCGACGCTGCCGTAGCCGCGGCTCGCGGGTAGCACCGCGTCAACACCGTACATGACTCGGGCCGGCTGGTCGCACGACCAGGCCGGCCCGAATGCTGTGCGGAGTCGAAGGGGTCAGAAGCGGACGCGCAGGCCGACACCCACCTGGACGCCGCCGAGCTTCGTGCTCACCGTGTTGCTGACCACCGGAAACTCCGACGAGGCACCGGCATAGCGCAGGTAGCCGCCGAGGCGGAAGTTGGTCGCGCCCATCTGGTACAGGGCGTACGACAGGTCGGCGCCGACGTGACCGCCCCAGGCGTTCTTCTTGCGGCGGTCCTGCTCGTAGACCACGTTGACCGACGTGAACGCGCCACCCGCCTCGGTGATGACGGCCCGGCCCACGACTTCCTGCGAGAAGCGGAACTGCGAGGGGCCGGCGTAAATCTGGACGTCGAGCTTCTCGCCGAGCGGTACCCGGTAGCCGATGCTCACGTGCAGGGCCTGCTCGCTACGCTTCAAATCCTCGACGGTGGTCGAGAACGCACGCGGACGGTCGAAGAAGATCGGGTGCGGCGCGCTGCCGGAGACCGTGGATGCGTCGTTGCTGGAGGTGCGGTGAAAATTCGCGCTGACGACCCAGTTGCCGGTCACGCGGGCCCCGACGCCGAAGTCGAGCACCGCGCCCGACGCCACTTCGCTTGCGACCGACAGGCGGCCGGTCTCGTCGTAAAGCGGGAACGTCCCGTCGTCCGTGAATGTCTGCGAGCCCGGCTCGAACGCGCCGCTCACCGCCAGGAAGAAGCGCGACTCATCCGCCTGCGCCGCCGCCTCACCCGCGCCCGCCAGCAGGCCCGCCATCACCAGTGCCGTTACCAATCGCATCGTCGTCTCCGCTCCCACGAAGTGGCGCCACGCGCCGGAACCCTGGTCGCACGAGGGACGTGCGCCGGGTCAATCAACCGACGGATGGTAGCACGTCAGCCCGCACGTAGGCGAAATTGCACTGATAAATTCCCCGCGCTGGAGTATCATGGCCTGTCTTCAGACTGAGTTCGGCCCTTAATCGACC
>JANNIB010000471.1:0-34874 GCA_031404695.1 Acidobacteriota bacterium | reverse complement strand
TGAGCTTCTTGCGCAAGGTGGCGAAGAAGCCGTCCCAGTATTCGCGACCCACGGCCTCGAACATCTCGATCGAGGCGATGGCGTCGAAGGGTTCGTCGCCCACGTCGCGGTAGTCCTGCAGCCGCAACTCGGCGCGGCCGGAGACCCCGGCGCGCTGCAGGCGCTGTTGCGCCCAGGCGAGTTGTTCGCTGGACAGCGTGACGCCGGTGACCTGGGCGCCGAATTCGGTGGCGGCGGTCTCGGCCAGCGCGCCCCAGCCGCAGCCGATTTCCAGCAGCCGTTGCCCGGGCTGCACGGCGCACTCGCGCAGCGCGCGGCGCACCTTGGCCGCCTGGGCTTGCGCCATGGGCTGGCGGGTGTCGCCGGCAAACAGCGCGCTGGAATAGTTCATCGTCTCGTCCAGCCACTGCCGGTAGAACGCGTTGCCGATGTCGTAGTGGGCGTGGATATTCTTCTTGCTGCCGCGGCGCGAGTTGCGGTTGAGCAGATGCCGCACGCGGTGGGCCAGCGAGCCCCACCAGGTGCCGTAGATCATGGTCTCCACCACCGCGCGGTTGGCGATGAACAGCTTGAGCAGGGCCACCAGATCGGGGCTCGACCAGTGGCCTTCGATCCAGCTCTCGGCCAGGCCGACGTCGCCGCCGGTGAGTACGGCGCTGCACACCTTCCAGTCACGCAGGCGCATCGCCGCGCGGGGTTCGCCGCCGGCGCCAAAGCGCGCCTGAGCCCCGTCGGGGAACTGCATGTCCAGCGTGCCCACCGTCAGGCGGCTGAGCAGCCCGATGACGGCGCGTGCCGCGGCCGGCGCGGTGGGGGGCAGGAAGCAGGCGGCAGCGGTGGACGTCGTCGTCATGGCGGTGGCTCGGGGCAAGGCGGTCAACGGTGGATGGCGTGGGCGCTCTCAGCGAGACACCAGCGTCGGTGGCGGGGCGGGCTTGCGAAAGAAAGGCACGCGCTTGGCCCACAGCCGCAGGGCGTGGAGGTGGATGCGCAGGATCACGCCCAGCGTCATCAGCGGCATGCCAAAGAACGCCGCGCGCACCGAGTGCGCGGTCAGGGGCTCAAGGCGTCCGGACACGCTGGTCAACAGCAACGGTCCGGCGTCGTCGTCATGGTCCACGCAGGCCACCGTGCGCTGGGCGTTGCGCATGAAGCGGAAGCGGTAGCTGCCCTGCACGTCGCAAAAGGGCGAGACATGGAACACCTTGCGCGCGCGCAGTTCGCGGCCGTAGGCCAACTCGGGCCCGGCCAGCAGGTAGCAGTGGCGTTCGCCGAAGGTGTTGTTGACCTCCACCACGATCGTCGCCAAGGTGCCGTCGGCACGATGGCAGTGCCAGAAGCTGACGGGCTTGAAGGCGTAGCCCAGCACGCGCGGGTAGGTGTGCAGCCAGACTTCGCCATCGGCACCGGGCACACCTTCGCCGGCCAGCAACTCGTCCAGCCAGGCCAGAGCGTCGGCGCGGCCGTCGCCATGGTCGCGGTCGTAAAAGCTGAGCAGGCCGAAACGGTTGCGCGGCAATGCCGGCGCCGGGGCCTCGCGCAGGGTGCGCAGGGGCAACATCAGGAAGTAGGTCGGGTATTGAAAGGCGTGCGGGCGCGGCCGCAGGCGCCGGTGGCGCACGACACCGGTACCCAGCAGCGCCTGGTTGTCGGGCATGTTGGGCATGTGGGACATCACGCTGCGGCGCGGTCGGTGCCGTGCGCCAGCCAGCGCTGGCGCATGGCATCCACCACGTTCATTGCCGACATCAGACCGTCTTCGTGGAAGCCGTAGCGGGTCCAGGCGCCGCAGAACCACACGTGGGCGTGGCCCTGGATGCGCGGCAGCTGTTGCTGCGCAGCGATTGCCGCCTGGTCGAAGACGGGGTGGCTGTAGGCGTAGGAGCCGATCACCGTGTGCGGCGCCGGCATGCGGCTGGGGTCGGGATTGAGCGACACCACCACCGGCTGCCGCCAGGGCAAGGGCTGCAAGCGGTTGATGAGGTAGTGCAGGCACACCGCGGACTGCTCGCGCCCGAGTTCGGCGGCGCGGGCGTAATTCCAGGCCGCCCAGGCCCGTTTGCGCTTGGGCAGCACGGCGGTGTCGGTGTGCAGCAGCGCGTGGTTGGGGTGGTAGCGGATGGCGCCCAGCACGCTGCGTTCGTCGGCCGTGGCATCGTTTCCAGCCTGCAGCAACGCCAGACTCTGGTCGCTGTGGCAGGCCAGCACGACATCGTCGAAGCGTTCACTGCCATGCGCCGTAGCCACCATCACGCCGGCCTGGCCCTGGCCCGGGGGCAGGCGACGGATGGCGGTGACGGCGGTGCGCAGGCGTGCATCGGCAATGCCCTGCAGCAGGCGCTGCACGTAGTGCCTGGCGCCGCCCCTGACGGTGTGCCACTGCGGCCTGTCGGAGACCTGGATCAGCCCGTGGTTGTGGCAGAAGCGGATCAGGGTGGCGATGGGGAAGCGCAGCATCTGATCGGTGGGGCAAGACCAGATGCAGCCGATCATGGGCAGGAAGTACCAGTCCTGAAACGGCTGCGCAAAGCGGTGGCGGCGCAGGAAGTCGCCAATCGGCTCGGCCCCTTGCGCCTCGGCGCCGCTGAGCGCCAGAGCGGTGGCCAGTTTGTTGAAACGCAGGATGTCGGCCAGCATGCCCCAAAAGCGTGGCCGCAGCAGATTGCGGCGCTGCGCGAATACGGTGTCGAGCGAGTTGCCGCTCCACTCCAGCCCGACTGCAGGCACCTGCACCGAGAACGACATCTCCGACGCGGCGGTCTGCACGCCCAGGCCGGCAAACAGCCGAATCAGGTTGGGGTAGGTGCGTTCGTTGAAAACCAGGAAGCCGGTGTCCACGCCGTGCGTGATGCCCTCGAGCGTGACGTCCACCGTATTCGTGTGGCCACCAAAGTGATGGCCGGCCTCGAACAGCGTCACCTGCGCCTGGCCGGCCAGCGCGTGCGCCGCGGCCAGCCCGGAAATGCCCGACCCGACCACCGCGACGCGCTTCATGGCGCGACCCGGGCAAGCCAGACGGGAACGCAACTGGGTGCGATACCCGTAGCTGTAAAGACTGTTGTGCGGCGTCCTCGGGCGAACGAGGGAGGGAGGGAGGAGGAGAACCGCTCGAGGAGGGCAGCCAGTGAAACCGGCAGTCCGCACAACAGGGAAAGTGTCACCGCGCGGCCCCGAACAAGGGCCTCACTGCCGATTGAGACAGCCTGCTGCTGCCCAAGTTCCGGCTGCCGTCCGCGCGGCCGGTAAAGAAGTGTGGACCGCGGATGCGGGACCGTCGCGCCGGCGGCAGCGGCGCTTCTGCACCGCTTGGGTAAGGACGGACTTGGTGAATTCATATACGTGCGGGTCGCGTTGTGACCGCATGGTATACGAACGTCCGACCACCACCCTCAATCCCACGTCTCTACAGTGGTTTTTGCTGCCCGCTGCAGTCTGATGCACTTTCGTCCAGGTCAAATTTCAGATGAAGTCGAACAAGTGCCATGTTTGACAAATCTGAGGATACTTTGACGTGGGCAATCTTGGGCTCAGGCTAAGCCGCCCCGGCCTCGATTGACCCGCTATCCGCCCATCGAGGACAGACATGAAACACCGCTCCCCCCTGACCGCGTCGACCCTGTCGATCGCCGCCGTCGAGCGCGCAGGTAAACAGCCTTGCCGGACTTGAAGTTGAGGCTGAACAACACTGTCATATGACAATAGGACAGTTACTTCGGTGATGTCAAGCGTGGCGCCGCTCCGTCCTTGGGCGGTCAGAACCGGTCTGGCCGTGGCCCGTGCCCGGGAGTCCAGCCCGGGCACGGGGGATCGCGATGGCGTGTCGCTACCGGATGACGCGCACGTAGCCCCACATCTTGTCGACGAAGTGCGGGAGGAACGCGCAGATGACGAGGTAGGTGCCCCACTGGTTGAACTGCACGCATTCAACGCGATCCTGTGGCAACGGGATCGGGTTCGGGCCGCGGTAGACCCGTTTCGTGGGGTCGTTGATCGCCGGTGGAAATCCCGGCGGCGCGCCGGGCAGCGCGATGACGTCGCTCGCGTCGATCTCGTCGGGCTCGGTGCCCGGGCCGTACACCGCCACTACGTGGAAGCCGGCGATCACGAAGTTGACCGAGCCGCCCTCCTTTACGATCACCGAATGCGGGAGCAGCACGTGCGCGTTGGCGGCGGCGGGCGCGTTGGGCGTCGCAAAACGGTCCAGCGGCGCGGCGGTGGACGCTGGCCAGGCGCCGAAGCTGACGGTGGCGCTGGCCAGGGGGCCCGACAGCGGCCGGTGGTCGTGGTGATGCGCCTGTGCCTGTGCCAGCGCCGGAGTACTCAGGCCGGCGGTGGCAACGGTCGTGACGAACTCGCGTCGTCTCATCGGTTGCTCCTTCCCTCCGCGACGGAGGGTCTGGCGTATGGCGCGAGGCACACTATACGCGAGGTGCGTAACCGTTTTGCTCGCACGCCAGAGGCACTACGATCAGACCGTGCGCGTCTTCCACGCCCCGCGCCTGAACAGCACCACGCTCACGGCGGCATGCACTGCGAAGGCGACGGTGATGGCCGTATAGACGCCGGCCGGGCCCCAGCTGAAGGGGATCGCCAGCAGGTAGGCGAGCGGGATCTCGAGACCCAAGAAGCAGCCGATGTTGATCCAGGTCGGCGTCCAGGTGTCGCCGGCGCCGTTCAAGGCGCTCGAGAGCGTCATCCCGACGCCGAAGGTCATGAAGCCGAGGCTGACCGTCCGCAGGCACGCCACGGCGTGCCGGCCCACCTCCGGGTCGGTCGTGAAGATGCCCACGATCGGCCAGGCCGCGGCGATGAACACCACGCTCACCGCCGTCAGGCACGCGAAGTTGTAGCGCGCCGCCAGCCACGCCGCGCGCTCCGCGCGGTCGGGTTTGCCGGCGCCGAGCGCCTGCCCGACCATCGTGGCCGCGGCATTGGCCAGCCCCCAGGCGGGCAGCATCGCGAAGATGATGAGCCGGATGCCGATGGTGTTACCGGCCACCACGGCGCTGCCGAACGCCGACAGGATCCGTACCAGGAACACCCAGCTCGTCGTGCTGACCAGGATCTGGAAGACGCCGGTCGACGACAGCCGCCAGATGCCGCGCATCACCGCCGGGTCGAGGCCGAGGTGCCGCGCTTGGATGCGCATTTTCCGACCGGGCCGAGTCAGCGACCATAACTGGTGGAGCACTCCGCTGCCGCGGCCGATGTTGGTCGCCACCGCCGCGCCGGTGACGCCGAGCGTCGGGAACGGACCGAGCCCGAAGATCAGGCACGGCGCCAGCGCGATGTTGAGCGCGTTGGCCAGCCACAGCACCCGCATGGCGATCGCGGCGTCGCCGGCGCCGCGGAACACCGCGTTGATGAGGAAGATCAGCACCACCGTGGCGTTGCCGCCGAGCATGACGCGTGTGTAGGTGCTGCCGCTGTCGACGATCGACGGCGTGGCGCCCATCGCCTGCAGCAGCGCCGGCGCGGCCATGGCACCGACGACGCCGACCGCCAGCGACACGGCGACGCCGAGCGCGATCGCCGGCACGGCGGCGCGTGCGGCACCGTCGGGGTCCTTTTCGCCGATACGACGGGCGACCGTAGCGGTAGCGCCGATGCTGAGGCCCATCGCCAGCGCGTAGAGCATCGTCAACATCGACTCGGTCAGACCGACGGTGGCGACGGCGTCGGCGCCCAGGCGGCTCACGAAGAACACGTCGCACACCGCGAACAGCGACTCCATCAGGGTCTCGAGCACCATCGGAATCGCCAGCAGCCACAGCGACCGGCCGACCGGTCCGTCGGTGTAGTCGTAGTGGGCGCCGCTGAGCGCGGCGCGGCCGTGCGGCCACCACGCCTCGGGGGGACGGCAGCCGGAGCGGAAACAGCAGACAGTTCGTTGGTCGTCACGACGCACTCCGGGGCGCAGTCGACGCGCCATGCACACAGGGGACCAGGCGCCTGCCTGCGAGCGTGCTGTCGTGAGAGGGAGCGAAGCGAAGGGAAGAACGACCGCAGCGAGGCGCCTAAATCAGGGCCGGCTGGTCGCCGGCGTCACGATGATGGCGGTGCTGCACATCGGCATGTCGCTCGTTGGAAGGCGCATCACATCACAGCCCCTCGGGTTCTCCCAAGGGGCCGTATCGCGCCAGGCGCCGTGGAGCGCTGGCCCGCAGGGCCGTCACGGCGGGGCGACAGCGCGCGCCGGTGCCGTCCTGACTACGGCGCCGGATCGGACCCCGCGGCCGGCGTCGCCGGCGAGGCCTGCCTCTGGCCGGTCGGCGCGGTGAAACCCGGCGACAAAGCGCTCCTCCGCCGTGCGGTCGAGGATCGTCTTCATCGCGAAGTAGTCGGCCTGCAGACGCTCCCGCGTCACATCCACCACGAAGTAGCCGCGATAGCGGTCATCCACGTAGTGCAGGTGCCGACGCACGTGCTTCAGGGACGCCAGCTGCGCCTCGCCGTCTGGCCCGGCGCCGACGTTGCTGCGGGAAGTCACCGACGTTCCGGTAAACTCGACGGCCAGTGAGCCGCGACCGGTGCCCGGGTCGGAGCCGCCGAACGGATCACGCGGCAGGTCGTAGACCCCACGACGCATGCACGTCGCCGGTGAGCACGGCGACGCTGTCGAGGCGGCACGCCGCGATCAGGTCGAACACGCGCGTACGCGACGCCCGATAACCGTCCCACGAATCGGTGTTCGTGCTGGGCCCGCCCGGCGCCGACTGCGCCGCGAACATCACCTGCTGCCCGAGGGGTTGCCAGCGTGTCCCGGCCCGCTTCGACTCCGCCAGCTCGCCGCGCAGCCACCCTTCCTGCGCTGGTCTCAGCAGCGACCGCGCCGGCGATTCGAGGGCCGCCACGTCGTCGCGCCGCTCCACCTGAAGGTCGCGACCGACCAGCCGGGTGTCGAGCATCACCAGGTCCACGAGGCCGCCGAAGGGCAGCGTGCGATAGATCATCGGGGCCAGGGCCTGGGCGTTCTCGCGAATCGGCATCCATGCGAAGAACGCCCGCACGGCGGCATTTCGACGCACGTACCAGTCGCCTTCGCCCTGGTCGGATCGTGGTTCTCGGCCCCGCCCCACCAGGTGTTGTTGGTGAACTCGTGATCGTCCCAGACGACGATGAACGCGTGCTGCCGATGCACGGCCTGCGAATCCGGGTCGACCTTGTACTGCGCGTGCCGCGCGCGGTAGTCGGCCAGCGCCACCGTCTCGCGATCGGGACTGGGGATGCGGCCGAGCGCGGTGCCATCCCCGAACTGCGCATTAGTAGGTCGTGCCCGGTTCCAGATCGGAGACGTCCACTTTGACGGTGAAGTCGCGTTCGGCGCCGGTCAGGATCTCGCCGCGGGCCACGACGCGCGCCAGCGGCGCCGCATGACAACGGTGTGGCGGTGGTTACAGCGCGATGACGGCGGTTGTGTAGACTCGTTGCGGAGGCGGTACGAGGTGAAGCTGCGCGAGAGCAATGTCGAGATTCTTGGTCAGCGGCTGTTCGACGTGCTCATCATCGGCGGGGGCATCAACGGCGCCGTCAGCGCGGCAGCCCTGGCGGCTCAGGGTGTGAGAGTGGCGCTGGTCGACCGTGGCGACTTCGCCGGGTTCACCAGCCAGGAAAGCTCGAATCTCGTGTGGGGCGGGATCAAGTACCTCGAGACCTTCGAGCTCGCACTGGTGCGCAAGCTGTGCCTGTCGCGCAATCGGCTGCTCGACGCCTATCCCGCAAGCGTGCGTGAAATTCGTTTCCTCACCAGCCTCGACCGCGGCGTTCGCAAGGGGCGCGTGCTGCTGTGGCTCGGCACCTGGCTCTACTGGCTCATCGGCGGCGGGGTCACCAGGCGTCCACGCCTCCTGTCTGCGGCGGACCTCGCCCACGAAGAGCCGGCGCTGCGCCTCACCGGCAGTCAGGGCGGCGTGGAGTACTCCGATGCCTACCTGGTCGACAACGACGCGCGCTTCGTCTTCAACTTCGTGCGCAGCGCCATCAACGGCGGGGCCATCGTGGCGAACTACGTGGAGTCACTGGGCGCGCAGCACGACGGCAGGTTGTGGACCTGCCACGCCCGCGACGTGATGTCGGGGCACCGGTTCGCGATTCGCTCGCGCGTGCTCGTCAACGCCGCCGGCCCCTACGTGGATGCACACAACCTGACCACCGGCATCGAGACCACGCATCAGCACTTGTTCTCGCGCGGCATTCACCTGATCGTGAATCGGCTCACCGGTTCGCACCGGGTGCTCGCCTTCTTCGCCGACGATGGGCGCTTGTTCTTCGTCATCCCCATGGGGCCGAAGAGCTGCATCGGCACCACCGACACCCGCGAAGACACGCTGCCTCCCGTGGTGCGCCCGGAAGACCGCGCGTTCGTGCTCGACAACATCAACCGCGTGCTGGCGCTCGGAACGCCGCTTCGGGAGTCGGACATCATCGCCGAGCGGTGCGGCGTGCGGCCGCTGGTGGTGACGCGCGGCGCCCATGGCGCCTCGGGGCAGGATGCCGACGCCGAGTGGACCACCCTCTCACGCAAACACGTGATCGAGGTGGACCACGCGCGCGCGCACATCAGCGTGTTCGGTGGCAAGCTCACCGACTGCCTCAACGTCGGCGAGGAGGTCACCCGGGAGGTGAGGGCGCTCGGTGTCGAGGTGCCGTCCTTCGGACGCCGCTGGTACGGCGAGCCGGGGGAGGAGGTGCGCGACGCGTTCTTCCATCAGGCGCGGCTGATGGGATTGGACAGGCTCACCTCGGCGGAGTCGTCGGAGCCGCTCTCGACGCGCATCTGGCGCCGTTACGGGGAGTCGGGTCTGCGGCTGCTCGAGGACATTCGCGCCGACCGCACCATGGCGGAGGTGCTCATCCACGGCACCGAGTACACCCGCGGCGAGCTCTATCACGCGGCTCAGCGCGAGATGGTCACGAAACTCGAGGATTTCCTGCGCCGGCGCTCGAAGATCGCACTCATCGCAACCACCGACGCGATTCGATCGGCGCCCGGTCTGTTCGAGGCGTGCCGCATCCTGTTCGGCGACGACGCGGAGGCCAGGTTCATCGAATATTTCGACCAGCGCCTGTCGAGCCGGTCCTAGGGGAAGGCCGCGGGCGGCACCCGTTTCTTCGTCGCCTGTTCGAAGGCGTAGGCGATGCCGACCAGCTTCGGATCCTCACAGTGCCCGCCGACGAAGCTCACACCGAACGGACGCACCTTGTCGGCTGAGCCCTTGGCGCCGTCGGCGTAGTTGGCGACCAGGCCGAACGGCACGACGATGATCGGGTAGCCGGCCTTGGTGGCGTAGTTGGCGCCGGCCGAGCCGGGGAAGAGCAGTGCGTCGAGCTTGTGCGCCTTGAGAGCCGCGTCGAGCCCCTGGTCGCGCGTGAGCCGCAAATCGTCCTGGCGGTCCTGCTCGTAGCGAGCCTGGTCGCGGGCCGGGTCGGCGGCGTCGGCGAAGTCGAGCCGACCCTGCCCGTAGCGCATGGCGCCGCGGTCGCGGTTGGCCTCGTTCCAGCCCCGCAGCTCGCGCAGCGTCTTCACAGGCGCCGTGTCGCCCAGCGACGCCAGCCACAGGTTGAAGTCGCGCTTCATCGTGTACTGCAGCACGTGCGAGCACAGGTCGTCCGCCGCCCGGCCCACCGTAGGTGCCTCGCAGATCGGATGCGACGTCAGGTTGGCGGCCGCGTCGCCGGCGGTCATGCTCGGCAGATCGGCGGGGTCGACGACCTCGGCGCCGGCTGCCTTGAGCGCGGCGATGGCCCCTTCCATCGACGCCAGCTCGTCGGGCTTCAGCCCGGGAAATGCGCGCGCCTTGCCCGGGAACTCGCGTGCGGTGTAGACGCCGGCCCGGGGAATGCCGATGCGCATGCCCGTGAGGGCGTCGGCCTTGAGGAACGGCGTGTAGTCGTGGTTCGGCGGCGCGGTGCACTCGGCCGTGCGCGGGTCTTTCGGGTCTGGCGCGCCTTCCATCACGCCGAGCATGAGGGCGGCGTCGGCGACGGTCTTGGTCATCGGCCCGGCGGTGTCCTGGTCGAGCGACAGCGGGATGATGCCGTGACGGCTGATGCGCCCGGTCGAGGGCCGGATGCCGACCAGCATCGAGAAGTTCGACGGCCCTTCGATCGAACCGCCGGTGCTGGTGCCGACGTTGCCGGCCCAGAGGTTGGCCGCCACGCCGCCGCCAGAACTCGACCCGCTCGTCTCGAGCACCGGTGTGCCGTCGTCGTTGGCACGCGGGTCGTACGGGTTGTAGCTCTGCCCGATGGCGGCGTTGTAGCCCCCGGGCCTGAACGCGGTGCCGAACCAGCCAGCCAGTTCGCTCATCGTCGACTTGGCGAGGATGATGGCGCCGGCGTTCTTGAGCTTGGTGGCCAGGGTCGCCTCGTACGGGGCCTTGTAGTGCCGGAAGCGCAGCATCCCGCCGGTGGTCGGCATGGCATCGGTCGTGAGGACGTTGTCCTTGAGCGCCACCGGGATGCCATGCAGCGGGCCGCGCACCTTGCCGGCCGCACGCTCCCGGTCGAGCGCGTCTGCTTCAGCCAGCGCGTTCGGGTTGATGGACACGGCGACGTTCAGGGTGTCTTCGTAGAGGCCGATGCGGGTGAGGTACTGGGTGACGATCTCGCGCGAGGTGGTGCGCCCGTCGCCCATCGCGGCCTGCATCTCGGCAATCGAGGCTTCGACCACGGTGAAGGGCGCCGCCGGCGGCGGTGCGGGCGCGGGTGAGCTGCACGACGAGCCGGCGGTGGCCGCGACGATGACGACGATACGTTTCAGGGATGAATTCACGCGCGATGTCCTCCGCAACGCGTGGATCATACAGGCGACCTGCCAGCGCCGACGCGCCGGCCACGCGGTCGCCACCCGCCCCGAGAGCCTGCTGACGTGCCGTGTCGGCGGAGCGCTCGGCGCGGCTGCCCGGTCTTGCGGGTGTTGACACGCTCTGCCACCCGGCGCCGAGGCCGTCTCGAGCAGGCGATGTATCATCCACGCGGTTCCGGCGGGTCGGCCGCCCACCCGCCATGATCTCTGCCTGGCAAACCAGTCGCCTCCACTCCTGGCTCCGATCCGTCCCAACGGAGGTGGTCCTCCTGACGGTCTGCGCGGGGCTGTTCTATGCGGTCGGCGCCTGGTGGGGCGTGCCCTACGCCACGGGGCCCGAACGGACGCACGCCTGGGGCGTCGATGACGACACCCCGCTCGGCCCACTCACGCAGATTCATCAGATCATCAGCCCGCAGCCCGATCCGTGGCTCAGCTATCCGCTGATGCACACATTCATCGCGGCCGCGGCGTACGCGCCCTACTTCCTCGGCCTGGTGGTGACCGGGCAGTTCGCCGGCGTCAGCGCGTCCTACCCGTTCGGGCTCACGGACCCGGTGGCCGCACTTCGAACTCTCTCGATCATCGCGCACCTGCTCTCCGTCGTCATGGGAGCTGTGGTCGTCGGCGCGGCGACGTGGATCGGGCGCGCATTGTGGGGGCGGGACACCGGCGTGCTCTACGGGGTTCTGGTGCTCCTTTCGTTTCCGCTCGTCTACTACGCGCGCGTGGGCAACGTCGACGCGACGGCATCAGCCTTCAGCATGCTGGCCGTCGCGGTCTTCGTCGACGGGATGCGGCGCGGGCTCCGGCAGCCGGGCGCCATCTGGCTCGGCGCCCTCACCGGCGCCGCTCTGGCGACGAAGGAGTCGTCGGTGGGAGTCTTTGCCGCCATGCCGTTCCTGTTGTTGCTGCGGCGCGAGCATCCGGCCGACGCGGCCTCGGTGGCGTGGCGCGCCGCCGGATTCTGGCGGGCTGCGGCGGCCGGTGGGATCGCCTGCGTGGTGGTGTTCGGCTTCGGCAGCGGCCTCTTCGTGGCGCCGCGCCGCTTCTTCGCCCACATTGCCTACCTGCGCGACCTGCTCGAGCTGGTCTCGCGTGCCGATGTCGGGCACCCGTTTGCCTTTCCGTCCACTCTCGCGGGCGACCTGGGGTACCTGCGGGCCACCGCATCGAAGCTGATCCAGGGGATCACGGCGCCGGGGATCGTGCTCGCCGCGGTGGGCATCGGCCTGGTCTGGCGTAATCGCTCGCAGGCGCGGGCGCTCTCCGTGCTGCCGGTGGTGTATGTCCTGTACCTGTATTTTTCGTATCGCCTGGTGCAGATCCGCTACCTCATGCCTGCCATGCTGCTGCTGCTGGCCTTCGCAGCACACGCGGTCGTGATGATGGCGCGGGCGCCGAACCTCCGGTGGCGCGTCGTGGCGATCCTGCTCGGCGGCGCGGTCATCCTTCAGGAGGCCGTGGTCGCGACCAATCTCACCTACGAGATGCTGCGCGATTCGCGGTACGCGGCCGGGGCGTGGCTCGCGGAGCACACGGATCAGCAGAGCACGATTGCGTACTTCGGCCCGTCGTCGACCCTGCCGCCCCTGGAGGCTGCTGTAGAAGCGATTCGCGCCACCGAGGATCGCGGCCTCTACTGGACGCCGCCAGTCGACGACCGGACGATCGCCGCGATCCTGGCGCGCTGGGAGGGCCGCCGCCCCACGTTCATCATCACCATGCCCGACTACACGAGTCACGATGGGCTGCCGCACGCCCGCTCCTTGCCGCCACGCTTGTATCAGGCGCTGCTGAACGGCAGCGCCGGCGTCTCGATGGTGGCCGAGTTTCACACCTCCGCGCTCATTCCGTGGGTGCCGATGCCGTCGCTCGACTACCCCGTCGTGAATCCGCACATCCGCATCTTCGCCCCGAAGTGAAGGGCAGCGCCGTGCCGTGCAGGCCGGGCGGGCGCTCCGAGGTGTTTGGCCGCGAATTCTCGCTGCAACAATGGGAAGGGGGGCCCGCACCCGCATGCTACTTTCGGTCATGTCGACCTGCGATACTGACGAGCTGTGTTGTTCGTGGTGATCCGGCGCGTCGCGCTGACTGCCGTGCCCGTGGCCCTGTCGGCGGCGGCGTATTTCTTGGTGGCCGCCACGCGGCAGGCACCTCCGCTCACCGACCGCACCGACGTGACCCCGCCCGTCGAGTCATTCGTTCAACTGGCCGAGCAGCTCTATCTGGTGGCCGGCGGCGGCTGCAACACGGCGGTCTACGTCACCGCGTCAGGCGTGGTCGTCGTCGATCCGAAGTTTTCCCAAAGCTGGCCGGCGCTCGCGGAAGAGATCGGCCGCATCACCGACGCGCCGATCACACACGTCGTCCTCACCCACTTTCACCCCGATCACGCCGGCGCCCTCACCGAGATCCCGCCGGTCGAAGTGGTCGCACACGAGGCCTCCATCCCCTTCCTGCGGGCAGAGGGTTGGTTGAACCGCGCCCAGGGCCCGGCACTCCGCGTGCGCGGTTACACCGGGCGCCTCACGCTGTTCGAGGGCAACGACGCCATCACGCTGATCGCTCCCGGCCCCGCCCACACCGGCGGCGACTCGCTCGTCGTGTTTCCCCGCGCCCGGGTCATGATGGTCGGCGACCTGTTTCCATTCGATGCCGCCCCGACGGTGAACATCGAAGGCGGCGGTGACGGACCGCACTTCGCGGAGGCGCTCACCGAGACGGTCACGAATGTGCGTGACGTCGACCGTGTCATCACCGGACATGGCGCGGTGGTGCCGTGGTCGGCGCTGGTCAACTACGCTGACTTCATGCAGTTCCTCGTCCGCTACGTGCGCACCGAGATGCGCTTCGGGCGCGACAAACATCAGGTCTTCACTTCGATTCCCCTGCCGGCACGCTTCGACGCCTATCGGTTCCGCCTGTTCAACACGCTCGACGAGATCGATCGCGGCCTGCGTCCCCGCTGGCAGCGCGTGTTCTGATCCGGCGCGCCGGTGACCCGGTCGCGGATGTTACCCTTGTGACGGCCGCGGGCACCTGGTGACCGCCGACGAGCCCCGCGGCGGAGGGACGCGCGACGTGCACGACGCGATAATCATCGGGGGCGGGTTCTTCGGGGCCACGCTGGCGCGGAATCTCGGCCGCGAGGGCCGCCGCGTGCTGCTGGTCGAGCGCGCCAGCGGCCTGCTGACGCGAGCGTCCTACACCAACCAGGCCCGCGTGCACCTCGGGTACCACTATCCGCGCAGCTTCCTGACGGCCTCGCGCTCACTGTGCAACGCGCCCCGCTTCTGCCAGGAATTCGGCGACTGCGTGGTCGACGGCTTCCGGCACTACTACGCCATCGGCCGCACCGTGTCCAAGGTGAGCGCGCACCAATTCGAGGTCTTCTGCCGCCGCATCGGCGCGCCGCTCGCCCACGCGCCGGCGGCCATCCGGCGGCAGTTCAACCCGGCGCTCATCGAGGACGTGTTCGAGGTGCCGGAACCGGCCTTCGACGCGGCGCGGCTCCGCACACGGCTGACGCGCGACCTGGCCGCCGCCGGCGTCGACGTGCGGCTGCAGACCGAAGCCCGGCGGGTCGAGTCAGGAGGCGCCGGCCTCTGCGTGGCGTTGGCATCGCCGGCGGGCGTGGAGGTGGCGACGGCGCCTCGCGTGTTCAACTGCACCTACTCGCGTCTCAACGGTCTGCTCGCCGCGTCGGGCCTTCCGCTCGTGCCTCTGAAGCACGAACTGGCCGAGATGGTGCTCGTCGAGCCGCCGCCGTTGCTGCAGGACGCCGCCGTCACCGTGATGTGCGGGCCGTTCTTCTCCTGCATGCCCTTCCCCGACCGCGGCCTGCACACGCTCAGCCACGTCCGTTACACACCGCACTGCGCGTGGACCGACGATGCTGGCGAGCCGTGGCGGGATCCGCTGACAGTGCTGGCGGCGCTGCCGCCCAGCCACGCGCCGGCGATGGTGCGGGATGCGGCACGCTACCTGCCGGCGTTCGCCGGCGTCCGCGTGGTCGAGTCGCTGTGGGAGGTCAAGACGATCCTGCCGCGCAGCGAGGTCGACGACAGCCGGCCGATCCTGGTCCGGACCAATCACGGGCTCCCGGGCCTGACGTGCATCGCCGGGGCCAAGGTGGACAACATCTACGACCTCTTCGACAGCGATCTGCTCGCGCCGGCCGTGGCCACCGGGGGCCGGGCATGATGGCGGACGACACGTTCGTCTCGGTCGTGGCGTGCCTGGCCGACGACGCCGACATCGTCGCCTCGTTCGTGCAAGACACGACCGTCGTGCTGGCCGCGCACTACACGCACTGGGAGCTGGTGCTCGTCGACGACGGCTCGACCGACGGCACCGTCGCCGCAGTCGACGCGCTGCTCGAGCGAAATCCGTCGTGCCGGCTGTTGCGCCTGTCGCGGCGGTTCGGCGAAGAGATTGCGATTGCCGCCGGGCTCGAGACGGCCATCGGCGACTTCGTGGCGGTGGTGTCGCCGGCCACCGACCCGCCCGCGAAGCTGCCCGAGATGATCGAACGCTGCCGCGACGGCGCCGGCATCGTGAGCGGCACGCGTCTCGAGCGGAAAGGCGAGCCGATGTTGCTGCGGCTCGGCGCGCGCATCTTTTATTCACTGGCCAATCGTCTCTTCCATCTGGATATTCCGCCGAACTCGACCCACTTCAAAGTGCTCAGCCGGCAGGCCGTGAACGCCGTCATCCAGGTGCGCGACCGCAACCGGTTCCTGCGCACTCTGGGTTCTCAGATCGGCTTTGCCGCCGGCACCTTCCCCTACGACACCATCGCGCGGCGTGCCGCGCCACGGCGCAAGACGGTGCGCCAGGGGTTGTGGCTGGCCGCCAACATCATCGTCACCAATTCGGTGCAGCCGCTCTACCTGGCGGCGCGCATCGGCCTGGTCGTCGTGATGGCCAATGCGGCCTTCCTGCTGTACGTGATTGCCGTCTACACGTTCAAGACCGACGTCGCCGCGGGGTGGACCACGGGCTCCGCGGTGATGGCGACGATGTTCGGCACGCTGGCGCTCATGGGCACGATCGGCCTCACCTACCTGGCGCGCCTCGTCGACGAGCGCAGCGACCGCCCTCTCTACTTCGTGCTGAGCGAGCGCAGCGGCGTGGCGCCCGACCTCGACCGTCATCGCAACGTGGTCGCAGACTCGGAAGGGCGGCGGTGATCGCGCGCCAGGTGCCGGCCTACCGCGCCGACGTCTATCATCCCCGCCGTCACGCCTACTGCTGTGCGGTCTTCGTCATCAACGAGGGTCCGAAGCTGCTGACACAGCTCGATCGGATGGCGTCGCTGCGCGACGTCGTCGACATCGTCGTGGCCGACGGCGGCAGCACCGACGGCTCGGTCACCGAGGCCCAGCTGGCGCCGCGCGGCGTGGCCGCCGCCCTCGTCAAGACCGGTCCAGGTCGTCTCAGCGCGCAGATGCGGATGGCGTTCGCCTGGGCGCTCGACCAGGGCTACTCCGGCGTCGTCACCATCGACGGCAACGGCAAGGACGACGTCAGCGCCGTGCCGGACTTCGTGGCCGCGCTCGACGCCGGCGCCGATCACGTGCAGGGCAGCCGCTTTGTGCCCGGTGGGCGGGCAGTGCGCACCCCGTGGGGCCGCTACCTCGGCATCCGGTTCCTGCACGCGCCGCTCATCAGCCTGGCCGCCGGTCACCGCTACACCGATACGACCAACGGCTTTCGCGCCTACAGCGCCCGCTTCCTGTCCGACCCGCGGGTCGCGCCGTTCCGCGACGTCTTCGGTGCCTACGAGCTGCACTACTACCTGGCCATTCGCGCCGCCCGCCTGGGGTTTCGCGTGGTCGAGCTGCCCGTGACGCGCGCCTATCCGGCCGACGGCCCGACACCGACGAAGATTCACGGAGTGCGCGGCAACCTGTTCGTGCTGCGGACGCTCGTCGCCGCCTGCCTCGGCCGGTTCAATCCGCCGCCGGTCGCGTCAGACCTCGAGGGACAACCGTGAAACCGCGGGCGCTCATCGGCGTCACCGGCTTTGTCGGCGGCAACCTGCAGCAGCAGATGGCCTTCGACGCCGGTTTCCATTCCAGCAACATCGACACCATGGCCGGCGGCGACTACTCGCTGGTGGTCTGCGCCGGCGCGCCGGCGGAGAAGTGGCGAGCCAACCAGGCGCCCGAGGCCGACCAGGCCTCGCTGTCGCGGCTGACCGCCGCGCTGGAACAGGTGCAGGCCGACCGCGTCGTGCTCGTCTCGACCGTCGACGTCTATCCGTCGCCCGTCGCGGTCGACGAAGCCACGCCCATCGACGCCGCCAGCGGCCAGCCCTACGGCCGGCATCGCCTCGCCCTCGAGCGCTTCGTGCAACAGCGCTTCCAGACGACGGTGCTGCGCCTGCCTGGCCTCTACGGACCGGGGATCAAGAAGAACGTCATCTTCGACGTGCTGCACGGCCGGCCGATCGACGGCCTGGCGCCCGACAGCACGCATCAGTACTACGACCTGGCGCGGCTCGGGCGCGACCTGGAGACGGCGCTCGCGCAGAGCCTCGGCCTCGTGAATCTCGCCACCGAGCCGGTCACCGTGCGCGACATCGCCGCCCGGGGCTTCGGCCTCGACCTGCCGGCCGGTCCGGATCGGCCGGTCGTGCACTACGACATGCGCACGCGGCACGCCGCGGCGTTCGGCGGACGCGGCCATTACCTGGAGACCCGCGACGCCGTGCTCTCCGGCATCCGCGCCTTCGCCGAATCGCAGGGATGGCGGCGCCCATGACACTGGCCGTGTCGAACATCGCGTGGACGCCCGACGAGGACGCCACCGCCGCTGCGGTGCTGCAGGAGTTCGGCGTCCGGTGCATCGAGGTGGCCCCGACGGTCCGGTGGCCGGCGCCGCTCGAGGTCTCCGAAGCCGAGGCGCTGGCCTATCGCGCTCAGTGGCACGCCCGCGGCATCGAGATCGTGGCCCTGCAGTCGCTGCTGTTCGGGCGCCCGGACCTCACCGTCTTCGGCTCCGACGACACCCGCGCGGCGATGGTCGATTACCTGGCCGGCATCTGCCGGCTGGCCAGCTGGCTCGGCGCCACCCGCCTGGTGTTCGGTTCGCCCGCCAATCGGCGACCGGGGGTGCTCGACGACGCCGAACGCGACCGCATGGCCATCGCTTTCTTCCGGGCGGTTGGCGCCGGTGCCGCCGCGCATGGCACGGTCGTGTGCATCGAGCCGAACCCGGCCGAGTACGGCTGCGAGTGGATCCGCTCGGTCAGAGACGCGGCCGCGCTGGTCGACGCCGTCGACCACCCCGGCTTCGGCCTGCATCTCGACGCCGGCGGCATGCTGCTGCACGGCGACGGGGTGGACGACATCGTCGCCGCGCTGGCGCATCCCGGCGTGCGCCACGTGCACGCCAGCGATCCGATGCTGGCGCCGCTCGGCACCGGCCACGAAGGCTCCGCCCAGTGGCACCAGGCGCTGGCGGGTGTGCTCTCGACGGCCGGCTACGGCGGCTGCGTGAGCCTGGAGATGCGGCGGCAGCCCGAGGGCGACCGCGCCGAGTGGCTGCGGGCGTCGGTGCGCCTCCTCGCCGCATGGTACGGCGGCCAGGGCGTGTGAATCATGCCTGGCCGGCGACTGGTCGGTCTAGAACAGCGTGTAGATGAACGGCGCCGCGGCGGTGCCCGACAGGAACACCAGCACGCCGAAGAGCAGCAGGACGACCACGATCGGCAGCAGCCACCATTTCTTCGTGGCTTTCAGCAGGTAGAAGAACTCCGCTACCACGCCGCGTGATCCCCCCGCCTTCGCGGCCTCGTCGAACTTCGTCATGCGCCCTGGCTCCTTCACGACTGTCGCAGATACCCGGCGGCATCCGGAGGTTGCGGTTTGGCCGACCAGTATGACGGCTTCGCCTGCCGGCGCCGGTGCAGCGCGTCGCGGCCGCTCAGGCGAAACGCCGCGGCCACCGGGGTGAACATGCCGTAGAAGAGTACACCCAGCACCACCCGCGACACGACCCAGCCGATCGGGAAGGCCGCCATCATCCATCCCGTGAACACCAGCCGGATCGACGACGGCTGGACCAGGCCGGCCAGGCCGATGATGGCCCCGACCGTCACCAGCGCGATCGCCGGCCCGTCGCCAGCGTGGCGCCATATCCGCCAGGTGCCGAGGCCGCCGAAGACGATCAGGCACAGCACGGCGAACTGACGGAGCGTCTTCTCGCTCGGCGACTTCGTGACATCGGACCACTGCATCCTGCACTCCCGGTCGGGGCTGCCTAGTCGAGCTGGAACTGCGAAAGGTACTTCTCGCGAGCCGCCACGTCGGCGCCGCCTTGCACGTCGGTCTTCAACAGGATCACGTTCTCGAGCACCAGCGCGTCCATCTCCGTGCCGAGGAAGCACCGGTAGGCGTCCTCGGGCGTGCAGACGATCGGCTCGCCGCGCACGTTGAAGCTGGTGTTCACGAGCACCGGGCACCCGGTACGCTCGAAGAAACTTCGCATCAGGCCGGCGGTGCGCGGGTTCCTCACCTCGTCGATGGTCTGGATCCTGGCACTGTAGTCCACATGCGTCACGGCCGGGACGGTCGAGCGCGGCACGTTGACCCGGTTGCGCAGGTCGGGGTCGCCGTCCATGCGCGCCTGAGCGTCGGCGCCAACCGCCACCCGCCGCTCATCGAGCACCGGCGCCACCAGCAGCATGTACGGGCTTTCCTGCCCTGGCGCCAGCCCGAACCAGTGGTGCGCCTGGTCCTGCAGCACCATCGGGGCGAACGGCCGGAAGCTCTCGCGGAACTTGATCTTCAGGTTCATCGTCGCCTGCATCTTCGGCGACCGCGGATCGCCGATGATGCTGCGCGCGCCCAGGGCGCGGGGACCGAACTCCATGCGCCCCTGGAACCAGCCGACCACCTTTTCGGCCTCGAGCAGCTCGGCGACCTGCCGGTAGAGATCGGCGTCACGCTCCACGTGATGGTAGACGGCGCCAGCCCGGTCGAGCGCCCCGCAGATCTCGTCGTGCGAGAAGCACGGGCCCAGGAAGCTTCCATGCTGGCGGTCGGTCGCTGCGCCGCCGCGGGGTTGCTCGAGCAGTTGATGCCAGGTGAAGAGGGCGGCGCCGAGCGCGCCGCCGGCATCACCGGCCGCCGGCTGGATCCACAGCTCCTCGAACGGCCCCTCGCGCAGCAGCCGGCCGTTGCCCACGCAGTTGAGCGCCACGCCGCCGGCCAGCACCAGGCGCTTCATCCCGGTCTCGCGCGCCAGTTCGCGGCCCATCAGTAGCATCGCGTCTTCGGTCACCGCCTGGATGCTCGCCGCCAGATCCATGTGGCGCTGCTCGATGGCCGATTCCGGGTTCCGCACCGGCCCGCCCAACAGCGCGTCGAAGCGCGCGCTCGTCATCGTCAGGCCCTCGCAGTAGTTGAAGTACTGCATGTCGAGCCAGAAGCTGCCGTCGTCGCGCAGGTCGATCAGGTGTTTCAGGATGAGGTCGCGGTAGATCGGCTTGCCGTAGGGCGCCAGGCCCATGAGCTTGTACTCGCCGCTGTTCACCCTGAAACCGCAGTAGTAGGTGAAGGCCGAATAGAGCAGGCCGAGCGAATGCGGGAACTGCAGGTGCCGGGTGAGCGCGATGCGGTGTCCGCGCCCCGTGCCCATCGTGGTGGTGCTCCACTCGCCGACCCCGTCGAGGGTGAGGATGGCGGCCTCGTCGTAGGGGCTGGGGTAGAAGGCGCTGGCCGCATGGCTCTCGTGGTGATCGGTGAACACCAGCGACCCGCGGAAGGTGTCACCGAGGTCGCGCCGGATGACGGCGGGCAGGTTCACCTTCTCCTTCAGCCATACCGGGATGGCCATGCTGAAGCTCTTGAAGCCGGACGGCGCGTAGCTCAAGTAGGTCTCGAGCAGGCGCTCGAACTTGCGCATCGGCTTCTCGTAGAACGCGACGTAGTCGAGGTCCGCGACCGACAGCCCGCGCTCGCGCAGGCAATATTGGACGGCGTGCGACGGAAACGCCGGGTCGTGCTTCCTGCGCGTGAAGCGCTCCTCCTGCGCCGCCGCCACGATGTCGCCATCGACCACGAGCGCCGCGGCGCTGTCGTGATAGAAGGCGGAGATTCCGAGGATGGTCGGCACGCACTCTCCCTATGGCGCGCTCGCGCACTCGAGCAGGCTGGCGGTCTTCAGGAAGTCGAGGATCCGGCCGGCGATGGCGCCCGAGGCCACGGCGTTGTAGTGGAGGCGGTCGACGTAGAGGTTCTCGCGCGCGTCGGCCTGCATGTCGGCCAGCCACAGGAAGTTGCCCTGCGCCTCGAGCGCCTGGCGGTGGGCCTCCATCCGAACGTAGCCGCGGCCGACATCGGCGTTCGGCGGCGGTTCTCCCGGCGGCAGCGGCGCATCGCGATAGAGAAAGTGCTTCGTGAGGTCGTACTTGAACACCGGCACCGGCTGCCAGACAAACGCGGTCTTGACGGCGTGTCCGCGGCCGATCTCTTCGATGAACTGCTTGTTGCGCAACCACTGGGCGATGACCCGCTCATGGAGCTGCTGCTCGGCGGCCGGTTCCATCACCGGCGGGCGATACAGCAGCCGCGCCCGTGCCCGCCGGGCGAACTGATAGGCCGGGAGCCGCGTGAGCGGCCCGAGGCGGTGGTGCAGGTCGGAATCGTCCATCATGCCGCGCAGCACCGGCGTGAACGACATCTCGCCGCCAAAGAAGAAGTCGTTGAAGCCGTCGACGAACACCGCCAGACCGGGCGTGGTGCCGGCCATCACGAGCGACTGGAAGAACAGCGCTTCCTGGGTGCTGATGTACGACGGCTGCCCGAAGTTGTAGACGGCGACCTGGCGCCCGCAGCCCGCCTGAGCGACCTGATCCTGCAACTGCGACACGATGGTGTCGCGGTCGGCCAGCAGCCAGCCGAACGTCGTCGAGCCGCCGAACACGAACACGTTGAAGGCGTCGGGGCTGGGCGGCCAGGGCGCCTGCCGCGCGTTGACGCGAAAGCCCTGCGCGGTGGCGTTGACGAAGGTGCCGGTGATGGGCTTCACGCGGAACTGCACGATCGGCTGATACTCGAAGACGACGCGGCTTTCCTCGTGCAGCTGGATGAGATCGCTGCGGCTCCAGCCCGGATAGGCGGGCAGGAGGCGGTCGGCGCCGAAAAACGCAATCGGCGTCTCCACCGCCGTCTCCGCCCTGAAGGCAGGGAAAAGATAGAGCACCGCGTTGAGCAGCGTGAACACGATCACGCTGCCGAGCAGGGCGTTGGCTGCCGCCGAGTAGGCGGACGCGAGACGGCTCATGCGTCAGGCGTGGCCGACGGCCTGGTCGCGCACCGCGCTCAGACGATCGCGATGGATCGGGCGGTTGTGGAACTTCTGCGTGAAGACGGTGATCGGATCCTCGAGCAGGTCGGTGTTGATGAACCGCGTCAGGTGGGGCAGTGCCGTCTCGGCCCGGCCGGCCATCAGCTCGACCAGGTAGTTGGGCCAGTTGAGCGTGGAGAGTTCCGGAACGTCCGCGACGTGGACGTCTTCGCCGAGGAACGCGAGCTGCTCCAGCACCGGCGACAACAGCGTGGGGCCGGCCGCGCGCGCACGCAGCTGGTGGAGCACGTCGATGGGCTTGTCGGCCAGCAGGTGGGCGTCTGACGGCAGGAAGCCGGAGAGCGGGAAGAAGCGAAGATCGCAGCTCACGCGGCGCAGCGCGCCGACTTTTCCCGTGCCGTGGAAGAGCAGGGCGTTGAAGAGCACGCCGGTGCCGCGCCTGGCCTGCACCTCGACGGGCGCGGCCAGCCTGGCCAGCCGCGGATCGGTGGCCGTCCACATCTTGTGGCAGAAGAGCCCCAGCCGATGGCTGCCGGGGAAGAGCCGCAAGGTGGATTCGGGGCAGTCGTTGAGCGCGACCCACAACGTGAGGCCGCTCGGACTGGTCGGCAGGCTGGCGCCGGTGAAGTCCTGGTGGATGCGGTAGGCGCCGTGGACCTCCATGTAGTCGGCCGCGCCTTCGTTGTGGTAGTGCGCGATGTCCTTGGCGGCTTCGCTGACAGCCCCGCCCTTGAACTGGCCGTGATAGGTGCTGCTGACGTGCACGATCGGACCGATGAAGGCCGTGAGCAACGGCGTCAACGACGCCAGCAGGCGCTCGGCCAGGTCGGGCGAGGTCGTGATCCGCGACAGGCGCTGCCTGACGTCGCGGTCGAAGATGGCGGCCCCGGCGCCCGGATCGAGGAAGGCCTGCAGGCCCTCGCGCGTGACCTCGAGCGTCTCGGCGAGGCTGTCCTCGAAGGCCGGCGCTACGGCGCGATCGAGGCCCGAGAGCCTGACGTAGCCATGCTCCTCGAAGAAATGCGCGGCTTCGTCGAGCTGACCGGGTCCGAGATTCGTGACGTCGAGCACCATGACTTTGCCTCTCGTCAGTGTCAGCGATCGGCTATGAGCAGTCCAGAGGATTTCACCGCGGAGCACCCGCCCGCGGCGCGCCGACGTGACGGATCATGCAGCTCTGGCACCCGCCGACGTCCGTCCGCCCGGTCGTCTTCGCCCGCCGATCCGGCGTCGCCGGCCGCGGGCCGTCTGTTAGACTGCCGCGCATGTCGCCCGGTGTTCAGCCTGTGATGGCGAAAGCTCTGCCCGGCATGCCAGAGGCCGCCAGCGCGCTACAGGCACGCAGCTACATCCGCAGCGAGGCGTTCGACGCCACGTTGCTGCTGGCGCCCGCGGCGACGGGACTCGCGGCGGCGACCGTGGTGGCCGCCAGCCCGCTGCTCTTTCCGGTGTTCCTGTTCGCGGATCTCTGGCTGCTCGGCTATCACCACGTCATCGCCACCTACACGCGGCTGGCCTTCGACCTGACGTCGCTGCGCCGCAACCGCTTTCTCGCCGTTGACGCGCTGCTGCTCGTGACGGCGGTCACGCTGCTGGTGACCTTCGCGGTGGGCCCGTGGGTCATCGCCACCGCGTTCCTGTACCTGCAGTGGTTCCACTACATGCGACAGAGCTACGGCCTGTCGCGCCTGTTCTTCCGAGCGACCCTGTCGGGACGCGCCGCCGCGGCGCGGGACCTTCCGGCCGACCTCGTCATCTACCTGGTCGCGATCTACGGCATTGCCGCCAGGTCGGCCACGGTGGGCGACCAGTTCCTGAACCTCCCGGTGACAGCGCTGGTGCTGCCGGCGCCGGTCATCTCGGCCCTGGGCATCGCGGCGGCGGTGGCCACGACCGGCTGGGTCCTCCGCACGGCGCAGGCGGCCGCACGCGGCACCGCCGATCCGCACTACATCGGCTACGTGCTGTCGCACATCGCCATCTTCATGACCGCGTATGTCCTCATCGACGACGCGAACATCGGATGGCTGTCGATCAACATCTGGCACAACTTCCAGTACGTGCTGGTGGTCTGGATGGCCAACGCGAAGCGCTACGCCGGCGGCATCGACCCCGAGGCGCGCCTGCTCTCGACCATCAGCCAGCCGGGCCGCGTCGTCGCCTACTTCGCCTGCTGCCTGGCGATCACGACCGTGATCTACCTGGCGCTCGATCAGGTCAATGTGCTGGTGCTCGGCGGGGGACTCGCGGTGACCACCGGCCTCTACATGGGGATCAACTTCCACCACTACGTCGTGGACGCGCTCATCTGGAAGCGCGGCCGCCGCGCCGCGCCGGCCCGCGTCGGCGCGAGATGACCTCGAGGCACGTCCACGGCGTGCACTGGGCCGAGCTCGACGGCCTGAGAGCGCTCGCGATCCTGCTGGTGCTTGCACGCCACAGCCTCAGACCGTTCATCTCGGAGGACGCCTACGAGGCGGTCGCCACGATGGGGCCGGTCGACTTCACGCCGGCACTGCTCAACGGCTGGGTGGGCGTGGACCTGTTCTTCGTGCTGAGCGGCTTTCTCATCGGCCGGCAGGTCTGGCGCGGCAGCGACAGCGTCGCGCGCTTCTGGTTCAAGCGCGCCACGCGGATTCTGCCCGCCTACTGGACGTGCCTGGCGGTCGTGGCGCTCGGGCTCACGGCCGGCGGCGCGTGGCCGGGCCGAGGCGTGGACTTCCTGGCCCACGTCGTGATGCTGCAGGACTACACCGGCAGCGTGTTCTACGCGGCCTTCTGGTCGCTCGGCACCGAAGAGAAGTTCTACCTGCTGGCGCCGCTGCTGGTGGCCGCGCTGACGAGCGGGGCGCTGCGGCGCTGGCAGGCGGCAGGCCTGCTGGTGCTGTGGGCGCTGCCGATCGCCGGGCGGGTGGTCCTGTCGCGCGGCGTCACCACGCCGCTCGAATACGAGCCCTACTTCCTGACGTTCAGAAGTCCCTTCCACTTGGCCGCCGAGTCGCTCGTGGTCGGCTTCGCGATCGCGTGGGCATCGGCGAGGCCTCGGTCGGCCCCGATTGGGCGGTGGTCGCGAGAAGGCCTGTTCTGGAGCGGCGCGCTGGCGCTGGCGGTGTGGCTGGTGCGGGATCCGATTCTGGGGCGCATCGACCGGGTGGCCATCGTCGTGGTTCCGGCGCTCATCGGGCTGGCGTGCGGCGCGATGGTGCTGGCGGTCGTACACGGCCCCGGCAGCTACAGTCGCGCGTTGTCCTGGCCCGGCTGGCGGCCGGTCGCGGTGCACTCCTACACCCTGTACCTGACGCACATGATGGTGATTCCCCTTGCGCTGGCCCTGGCGGTCGAGTTTCCCGCGGTGTCGCGCCAGACGCTGACGGGGGAGTGGCTGTCGTTCGTGCCATGGTACCTGGCGCTGGCGTGCGGCGCCTCGTACGTGCTGTCGCGGTTCGTAGAGCAGCCAGCGCTGGCGTGGCGCGACCGTCGCCTGGCCGCCGGGACACCTCGGGGCTGACCCTGGCGCGCGAAGTCCACGCGCTGCGCGACCCACTGTCGAAGCCGCCTGAACACTGGTGACATCGCCGGCGGCCAGCGCCCGGGTGCTGAGCGGCGTCACCGGCGACGGCCGTTGACGCCGCTCCTACTCCCTCAGAAGCGGACGCGGATGCCGCCCCAGAACTGGTAGTTGTTGTCGATGTCGTCGGCGTTGTCGAAGAACAGCCGGCCCTCGACCAGGAAGTAGACCGGGAAGCGCACCTGATCGGCGATCGGGAGGCCGAAGTGCACCATCGCGGTGGGGGTGACCGTGTCGCTCCGTGTGAGATCCCAGACGCCCAGGCCGCCGCCGACGAAGGCGCGCCCGACCCAGCGATTGACCTCGGCTTCGACCAGCAGCGCGTGCTCGCGCACCTTGTGGTCGTCCCGCACGACGCTCAGGGCCACGCCGGCGGTGCCGGCCACTTCCCAGTTGTTGTCGAAGCGCCGCGCCACGCCGAACTTCAGACCGACCAGCGGCGTGCACTGCGCGAACTCGCCCTCGCCGGTGCCGACGAGCGCCTCGTCGTCAAGGGGCCGCACTCGGCGTTCCTTGCCGAAGAGCCCATCCCCGAAGAAGCGGATGGTTCTCGCCACGGGCGGCGCGGCGGCCGTTGTCGGGGCCTGCACCTCGGCTGGTGGCGGAGGCACTGGCGCGGGCTCGGGAGCCGGAGGAGGCGGGGCCGCCACGGGCGCCGGTGCAGCAGGGGGAGGTGCCTCTACTGGCGCAGCAGCAGCTCGCCGCACGGCCTCAGTGCTCAGCAGCGACAGGTTGCCGCATTCCTTCGGCACGAGGAACGTGTACGACGTGTCGTTCTCGTCGAGCCGCACCAGATAGGCGCGGAACGGCTGACGTCCTGCCCACCGCACGTTACGCACCACCGTGGGTGAGCCGCCGCCGGGACGAAACACCATCCACTCGAGCGATTCACCCGGGCGCACATCACACTCGACGACGGTGCCGGCCTCAGGCCGCGCTTCGAGGCAGGGCACGCCGACGTAGTTGGCCTCGACGCTACTCAACGACGTGAGGAGAGCGTCGGACAGACCGGGAATGCCGGCGTCGGCCAGCATCCGCCGCATCGACTCGACCGTCTCCGGCTCGCTCGACATGCGACGCAGCCCCGCTGCCGTCGCCAGCGACCCGCGGTAGAACCTGGTGCTGCCGCCGAGCCGTCGCACGTCGCGTGCAACCGCGGTGGTCGGCGCCGGCTCCGACGGCTTGCCTGCTGTCGTTCGTGGTTCACCAGCACTCACCGGGCGCGCGCCGTTGGCGCGCGTCTGCGACGACTGCGCCCACGTCGGCGCTGCCGTCAGGACCATCACTGCCAGTACGTGCCCCAGCCCACCGATCGTCGCCCTCGTCATATGTCCCCCTCAACTCGATGAGGCGTCAGCGCCTCGTTGCAGGCGAGACTGCAAGGGAAGTACCCGGTCCGGCCGGCGATCACCCATCCATAGTTGGGGTGCTGGCGACCTCACTCTGTGTAGTCCGTGGCCCTGATTGCCGGGCACGACTTTCGCAGTGAACAGTCGGATGGAACCACGTCACCGAGCGGCATCTGGATCGTCTGTTGTCGGCGTCGTCATGACGCTGCTGGCCCTGGGCGGTTGTGCGAGTACCCAGGGGCGGGTGCAACGGGGATTGATGCAAGCCGGCGTGCCTCCCGCGCGGTCTGAATGCATGGCGCGCCACATGGCAGACAAGTTGAGCACGTCGCAACTTCGCCGCCTTGCTCGCGTGAAGGAGCTGACGCCAGCATCATTGGAAGAGCACGGCCTCGAGGCCTTCGTTGCCAACGCTCAGGCCCTGGGTGACCCCAAAATCGTCGTGGTGACCTCGGCAGCCGCGGTCGGCTGTGCGGTAATCGCGCCGTAGACACGGACCCGGCGCCGCGCGGTTTCCCAGGCACTCGGCAATCGCATGTGGCGCGTTACCCATTGTCGGCAGCTGACGACTCTCGATCTCTCCTGAACTCCTCTCTACCAGCGGCACGCCGCTTGCTGTTTCATCGTCGGCGCGCCAATTCGATGCGTGTCAGACCCAGTGAGGAGGCAGACATGAGACGCATGAACACCACGGCACGCATGGCCGTCGCAATAGCCGCGGTGGCCATCACGGCCGCGTGCAGCGACAGCGCCGAACGGAAAACTGAAAACGCCGCGCGCGATGCCGGCAACGCCGCCGAGCGTACTGGCAGCGCCGTGTCAGAAGCCGCGAAAGACGCGGGCACGGCGGCCAAGGATGCCGCACGAGCCACTGGCGATGCGGTGATAGAAGGCGGCAAGGCCGCTGATGCCGCCGTCGAGACCATGGACGTCAAGGTGGCGCTGTCCGCCGACAGCCGCGTGGATGCCAGCGACATCAACGTCGACTCCGACCACACCACCAAAACCGTCACCTTGAAGGGCTTCGTGCCCACAGCAGCGCAGAAGACGCTGGCGGCAGATATCGCGAAGAGCAAGGCCACCGGGTACTCGGTGCGCAACCTGCTCGAAGTGCGCGCCCGCTAGGCGCATTCGAATGCACGACCTCAGCTCGGACGCAGCAATCTTCCTGGAGAGAGACAATGGCAAACGAAACGACGAAGAACCATCCGGTGGGTGAAACGGTCGGCGCCGCGGGTGGCGCGGTGGCCGGCATGGCGACAGGCGCGGCGGTCGGCGGTCCCGTCGGTGCCGTGGTCGGTGCGGCGGTGGGTGCAGTGGCCGGCGGCTTGACCGGTCACGGCGTGGCAGCGGCCATCAACCCCGCCGCTGAAGACGTCTACTGGTCGCAGAACTACAGCACGCGTCCTTACGTGCGCCAGGGCTCGGCGTACTCCGACTACCAGGACGCCTACCGCTTCGGCTGGGAGTCGGCCGGCGCCGGCTACGACAACTTCGACACGGCCGAACCGGATCTGCGTGAAAAGTGGAACTCGGCGCGTGGCAACTCCCGCCTCGACTGGCAGGATGCCCGTGAGGCCGTGCGCGACAGCTGGCACCGCGTCGAACGCGCCCTGCCGGGCGATGCCGACCGCGACGGTCGCTAGACCGCTCTTCGCCTTTCATCGGCGCGCCTGCACCGTCAGGCGCGCCGATACCTACGACCCCCGAATCCTCCACCTCATCCCTGTTGACGCGACCTGATGGTTAAGGCCCCAACGCCAGCCCGAGACGGTGTCGCGTCGCCGCCCCTCCTCGAGTGACGGCTCAGGCCGCTCGTAGGCGGGCTCGACCACGATGCACATCACTCCGCTCGCATCACGAGCCGCCAGCATGCGCGGCCATGGCGTCGACCAACGCAACGACCATGCCTCGCCAGCGGGTGGTCGATTCAGTGACTGGACGAAACAAACTGAGTAATTGACCTGCGGATGTTCGTAACTGCGTTCGGATATCACGGCTGTGCGTGGCGCGGGCTTGCACTCCCAGATCCTGAGACCAACTGAGGACCTGATATGACGATCCGCTCCGGCGAGCCGACCCTGCAGGGAACGTTTGCCTCTGTCGGCCAACGCCGCCTCGAACGGCGATGGCAACAGGCCGGTGTTGCGGCCCTCACAGCCTTCACCGTCGCCGCGTTGTGCGGCCTCGTGGGCGACCGCGGCACGGTGCTCCGAGCGGCCGGCGTGTACGTGTTTCTGCTGGCGGTTTTTCGCGTCGCCGGACGACGCACGCTGGCGCAGGTCACCACCTTCGATCTCATCCTCGTGCTCATCATCGGCGACGCCACGCAACAGGCGATCATCGGCGACGACTTCACGATGACCGCGGGCATTCTGGCGGTGTCGACGCTGCTGGTGATGGACGTCGCGCTCAGCAAGGCGAAACACCGCTGGCCTCGCATCGATGCGGTGGTCGAGGGCCTGCCCTTGCCCCTGGTCAAGGCCGGCAAGCCGCTGCGCGAGTACATGGACGGGGAAGGGATCTCGGAGGATGACCTGCTCGAGGCGGCGCGCGGGGCGCGCGGCCTGTCGAGGCTCGACCAGATCGGCGACGCGGTCCTCGAAGCCAGCGGCGGCATCTCAGTGCTTGCCGCACGCCCCGACAACAAGACTCCGCCAACTACCTCTTGAACGAAGCGCGGCCGTACAAGCAAAACGGCCGCGCGGGGATGCGCGGCCGTCGCCCTCACGCAACCTACTCCGTTGCGGTGCAGGTGGCGCTGACCATCGTCACCGACGTCGCCGTCAGCGTCTCCCAGGCCTTGTCACCGGTCATGCCGGTCGAGGGCTTGGGATCGCCGGGGCGCGTCGCCGGCGTGCGGGCCATGTCGGCCATCGCGTGCCCACCGGCCACCGTTCCGGTCACGCTGACCTTGTGATTGACGTGCGCGGCCAGGTTGACACCGGTACCGCCCGTGACGATGTACTGGCTCGCCTGCGGGTGAGCCGGCGCGTTGGGGTTGGTGGTCGGCGTCGGGGTCGACGAAGGCGTCGTCGAGGCAGCCGGCTTGCCGGTCTCAATGGCGGTGAGCACGAAGCGCGTGCTGGCCATCGGCGCCGTGCCGGGCTTGGCCATGGGATCACCGGGCTTGGCCATGGTGTCGCTCGGGACCGCCCCCATGTTGCCGTCCCACGACTTCAGACACCCGGTCACGGTGACCGTCTTCTGAGCCGCGCGCGCGGCCGGCTCGGTTGGCGCCGGCGTCTGCGGACGGGTGGTTGGTGCGGCGGGCGTCTGTGCTGAGAGCGTCATCGTGCTCGCGAGCGTTACAACGCCGCAGGCAGCGAAGAAGGAATACTTCATCACGTGTCACCTCCTCTGCCAGGCGTTCGCCCCATGCGATCACCGGCTACGTCACAGTGCTGCAGGAAGCGCGCCAACCACTGTGACCTGCGAACACAGAACGCCGGTCCCGAGCCCGGTCGGGCTCGCTGAGCTGCTGAGTCGCGACGTCGCCTGCGTTGCTCTCCTTGGGTGCGTCACCACCCACATTGAGTCGAAGCGACGCGAATTTGCCGTCAATGCCCCGAGCTTTGGTGGCACCAGCGGCGGCCAGCGCTGGCATATGGCTTGAAAGGAAGAGACGCGGAGACGCCTTCATGCACGTAACTCGTCCGTACTGGGCTCTGCTCGCAGTTGCGGCCGCGTCCTATGCGGTCGCGCGGCTTCCGGTTGTCGCCGATCCCCCAGGAGGAACTATGGACGTAGGCCGCGTGAACTCCTTCGAAGCCAGTTGCATCGTGCCGGACGACCCCGGCGAAGTCGTGCGCGGCGCCCGGCCCCTCACGCCGGAAGATGTCGTGCGCCTGCGAGAACAGATGATCGTGCGCCTCACGACGGAAGCCGCCGTGGCGGGCACGGAACCCCGGTGGCCGCGCGATCTGGATGAACGCGTGCGCCATGCTATGCGGGGCTGGAGGGCGAGTCGGCCCGCCCGCGGCGGCCAGCAGTGACCTCGCCGTCCGCCCGCCGCGCGACCCGGCGGTGAACCTCGCGGGCGTTCGGGAAGGCGGCGCCGCTCGCCGTGTTGTCGAAGATGCACTAGACCTTTGCACCGGTCTCGACGCAGCGTCGGAGGCGCGCGGCCAGGTCGGCCAGGGCCGTCGGCGGATACGGCGACCAATACCTGCGCGGGCTGCCATGCAGCCGTAAGTACCGCAGGTCAGGCCACGCCGACGGTGCGCCTGCGCCGTCGGCGTTGGCGTTGGCGGGAACCGCTCCGACGCGTCCGGCGCGATAACTCGTCAGCAACGCGTCAGCGGCGGCGCAGAACCACGACGGATGGCGTGGTTCGACCGCGACCGGGCCGTCGTAGCGCTGGCGCAGCAGCGACAGGAAGCGACCCACGGTGCGAGCCGCGTACGCGAACGACGGCGCCAACTGCAGGAGCAGGGGACCACGTCGCGAGCCGAGACGGCCGGTCACGCTCGAGCGATATCCGAACGGCATTGACGCCAAAGGGTTCCTGCAGAAGAGCGTCGTCAGGGGCCATCCGGCCTGGCTGGAGCGGATCACGGCTCCCAAGGCAGGCGGCGTCGTGCACTACGCGTTGGCGTCCGAGCGCAGGTCACTGCAGTGGGTCGCCAACCAGAACACCATCACGCTGCACGTATGGCCGTCGCGGGCGCCGCTTCTCTCGCGCCCGGATGTGAGCGTCCTGGATCTCGACCCGTCGTCGGAGGACCCGGCGCGCCTGCGTGACGTGATGCGCGTGCTTCGCGAGATCGTGACGGCGCTGAAGCTGCCGGCCTGGCTGAAGACGTCCGGCTCCAAGGGATATCACGTCGCAGTCGCGATGGGCGCGCGGTCGAGCTTCGAAGAATCGGCGGCGCTGGCGAAGCGAATCGCCGGACGCCTCGTCGGGGCCAGGCCCGGCGATGTCACGCAGAAATTCCGCAAGGACCAGCGTGAGGGCCGCATCTACATCGACACGGCTCGCAACCGCATGGGGGCGACCTTCGCCGCGGCCTATACCGTGCGGGCGCGCCGCGGGGCGCCGGTGTCGGCGCCATGCACCTGGGACGAAGTCGAGCGCGGTGAGGCGGACCCGCAGGCGTTCACGCTCCGCACCATGGGGGCGCGGGTGGCCACGGTCGGCGATCTCTGGAAGGATCTCGCCTGAGCGGTGGGTCCTGACCGCAGCGCTTCAGCGCTTGGCCGCAACAGCCGGCTTCGGGTCCGACAACCGCAGAAGCACGTTCCACGCATACTTGCCCATGCCGGGCAGCAGGCGCAGCAAACTGCGGTCGGCGGCTTCGAGGGCGCGACGCAGCGGCTCCCGCCCGGGAACGCGGACCAGCGGCGCCGTCAACAGCGTGAGCAGGTTGACGTATTCCCTATCGACCGTGCCGAAGTGGCGGCGCAGCACGGCGAAATCCCGCTCGAGCAGCGGATGCTCGTCTTCCGTGCGGTCTGCCGGTGTCGCCCGTCGCACGAGATTGATGAACGGGTTGTGTCCCATGGGCTCGAGGAACACGGCGGTTGCTCCGGGGCGCATGACCCGGGCGATCTCGGCGCAGGCGGTGTCGAGATCGAGGTGGTGCAGGATCGCAACCCCGAACACCAGGTCGAACGATTGGTCGGGAAAGTCGAGCTTCTCGGCATTCATCGCCTGGAATCGCACGCCGGTCACGCCGGCCGTGGCCGCGGTTTGCGTCGCAGCCGCGACGGCCACCGGCGAGATGTCGATGCCTTCCACGGTAGACGCGCCCGACGACTTGAAGATCAGGCTGCCTTCTCCGAACGAGCAGCCGTAGTCGAGGACATCCTTGCCCACGCTCAGCGGTATGGCCGCCTGGAACACGCGGTCCAGCGCGGCCTTCGTCATGCCGCCGGTCAGGGAATCGATGGTGATGCTGCGTCCCGGGTGGTGGCTGAATCGCTCGTCGTGCCACTGGCGCTCGCGCGCTGCCCGTTCGCTCGCCGCATCATGGTCGGCCGATGATGTTGACATGCTCAGTCTCGCATCATCGCACGGATCGCAGGTGATCCGAAGGGAATGCTGAGGTAGCGTGCAGGATGCGCAGCACGGCTCAGCGCTCGGCCGACGCGCAGTCATGTGAAAGACGGGCGAACCTGCGCGCGAACACGACCCGCGCCACACTTCCGTCAGTGCCCAGGCGTCACTTCCGAGGTGACGTCAGTGGCCGGGCGATCTGCAGCTCGGCCCCGGGACGCAAAACGGTGGGCGGAAACGGGCTGATTCGGGCTGTCGGGATAGTGCTGCGTTTCCAGGCACAACCCCGCGTGTCTCTGCGTCGTCAGCGGGCCGACGATCGGCAGGCCTTCGACCAGGTTCCATGGCGCCCGGATAGCCGTCATCGCCATCGGGGCTATGCAGACGGCACACGAGGCTCTCGCTGGTGCCGTCGGCGTGCCAGAAACGCTGGTCGAATCCCGTGACGCCGCCGTGAGGATGGTGCGATCCGTCATTGCAGGCCGGTTGGACGGAACGGCCGTCGAGCACGAAGCGCCCGTGGGCGATGCGGCTGCCGTAGCGTCCGACGGTGCAGCCGAAGCACCGCGGCCGGGCGAGGTCCGGGGGCAGCGTGTCGAAGCCCCGCACGTTGACGCGGTGCGTGCTCGCAACGCCCTCGTGTCCCGGCACCAGCCAGCGGACGATGGTGGCGCCCCACTCGATGATGGTAACGTCCATCCCGGCCGCGTTGGTCAGCGCGAAGGCGGCGACGGGACTGCCATCGGGCAGCCAGCCGAAAGGGCGCATCGAGGCGGCGGAGCACCCCTCCATGGCGCACTCGCATCCGAACGGGGAACAAGTCATCTACATCATCCGCGGGTCGGGCCGGGTGCTGGTCGGCACCGACGTCAGCCCGGTGCGCGAGGGCACGGCCGTGTTGTTCCCGCGCGGCGTCGTGCATATGCTCCACAACACCGGACCCGACGAGATGAAGGTCGTGTGCTTCTTCGCCCCGCCGACCGGACTCGACAACCACGTCTTGCACGAGGGCGTGGATTTTCCTGACGGACAGCCCGCTGCGTAATCGGCGAGGCAGCCGGCGTTTACTTCCGCGAGGTCCTTTCATCATGTCCGCACCAAAGAGTTCGACCGCCGACCCCACCACCGCCTCCGATGACACCGCCCTGCCCCTCACGCCACACTTCATCGGCGGCCAAGCCACTGCCGGCACCTCGGGCCGCTTCGGGGACGTCTACAACCCGGCCACCGGCCGCCGGGCGCGGCGTGTGCCGATGGCCAATACGGCCGACGTGAACGCGGCCGTCGCGGCCGCTGCCGCGGCGTTTCCGGCGTGGGCGGCGGCTCCGCCGCTGCGCCGAGCCCGTATCCTCATGCGGTTCCGCGACCTGGTCGAGAAGAACCTCACGTCGCTGGCGGCCGTCATCACCTCCGAACACGGCAAGGTGGCGTCGGATGCCGCCGGCGAAGTGCAGCGTGGCAACGAGGTGGTGGAGTTCGCCACCGGCATCCCGCAGCTCCTCAAGGGCGAGTTCACCGAGGAAGTCGGCAGCGGCGTCGACAGCTATTCGATGCGTCAGCCCCTGGGGGTCGTGGCCGGCATCACGCCCTTCAACGTCCCGGCCATGGTGCCGATGTGGATGTTCCCGGTGGCGCTGGCCTGCGGCAACACCTTCGTGCTGAAGCCCAGCGAGAAGGACCCGACGACCAGCCTCGAGCTGGCGCGACTGCTCAAGGAAGCCGGCTTGCCCGACGGCGTGTTCAACGTCGTCCACGGCGACAAGGACTCACGTCACCAGAGCCGTCCGTCATTTCGGTGATCTCTCCCACGAATGTCTGCCCTTCGCCATG
>JANNIB010000470.1:0-16545 GCA_031404695.1 Acidobacteriota bacterium | reverse complement strand
CAGGTTCAGCGACAGCGAGCCGTAGCTCTTGGCGAAGTCGTAGTGCTCGAAGAAGGTCGTGGCCGGCAGCACGACATCGGCGTAGACGGCGGTATCGGTCAGCACCTGATCGAACACCACCGTGAAGAGGTCCTCGCGGGCCAGACCGGCCAGCACCCGCTGCTGGTCGGGCAGCGTCACGGCGGGGTTGCAGTTGTAGACGAACAGGCCGCGAATCGGGGCGCCCTCCGGCTCCGACAACTCGCGCCCCACCCGATTCATGTTGACGACCCGCGTCTCGGGCTCCGGATCATTCAGCCACGTGTTGGTGATGCCCCACGAGGCCGAGTTGCTCATCGAGTAGCCGCCGCCGCGCACCCCGAACTTACCGCCCACGGCCGGCAGCGCCATCACCGCCGCCGCGGCGTTGCCGCCGTTGCGGTTGCGTTCGAGGCCCCAGCCGCACTTGACGAGAGCGGGCGAGGCCTTCGCATACAGCCGGGCGACGCGCTCGAGTTCACCGGCCGACAGGCCGCTGACTTCGGCCGCGCGTTCGAAGGACCAGTGACTGGCGCGCTCGCGCAGTTGTTCCCAGCCAGTCGTGTGGGCGCTGAGAAAGGCGAGATCGGCCGCACCGCTTTCGAACAGATGCCGATGCAGCGCCAGCGCCACGACCACGTCGGTGCCCGGACGAACCGCCAGGTGGATGTCGGCCTGGCGGGCCACGGTCGTCGCCCGCGGGTCGACGACGATGAGCGTTGCGCCATTGGCCCGCGCCTGTTTCAGGTACGGCATCAGGTGAATGCCGGAGGCCGCCGGATTGGCGCCCCAGACGATGATGACCTTCGCCTCTTCGTAGTCCTGGTAGACGACCGACGTCATCTTGCCGTAGAGCCCGAGGCTGGCAGCGCCGGTGGGCGCGGCGCAGACCGTGCGCGCCAGGCGCAGGGCGCCGAGCCGGCGGAAGAACGCCCCGTCGTTGCCATCCTGCGTGAGCATGCCGTTGGAGCCGCCGTAGCAGAGCGGCAGGATGGCCTCGCCGCCGTAGGTCTCGCGGATGGCGCCGAACTTCTCGGCGATGGCATCCAGGGCGTCGTGCCAGCTGACGCGCCGGAACCGGCCTGCGCCCTTGGCGCCGGTGCGCATGGCGGGGAAGTGCAGGCGGTCTTCGCCGTAGATACGGCGATCGAAGTGCCGCACCTTGTTGCAGATGTAGCCGCCGGTGACGGGGTTGGCCGTGCTGCCGTTGATGACGTCGATGCGGCCGCCGCGGACGGTCACGCTGAGCGTGCAGGCGTCGGGGCAGTCGAGGGGACAGGCCGTCTCGACGGTGGCTTCAGGAGGCGCGACGGCCGGGCGGATTGCCATGCGCCATCTTATCAAGCGCGCTGACGCGCCGCCTCACGAGGTCGCGGTTACGGCGTGGCGGCCCGCGCCTTGACCCGGGCGCCGTCGGCCAGTTCGCGCAGCGCCTGAAACGGACCGGAGACGATGGTGGTGCCCTCGGCCGCGCCGTCGACTTCGATCTGCAGACCGCCGATGATGCCGGTGGTCAAGGCGCGGAACGTCGCGACGCCGTTCTCGACCACGAAGACGCCAGTGTCGCTGCCACGCTGCACCACCGCCTGCAGCGGCACGGTCAGCACGTTGGCACGTTCGGTGACGAGAATCTCGGCGTCGCAGGTGAGGCCGGGCCGAAGCGCCGAGATATCGCCGGCCAGCCGCACCTTGACGCGGAACTCGCGGGCCGCCGCCTGCGCGCCCACCTGCGGCAGGGCGCTGGCGCCGATC
Organism: Acidobacteriota bacterium; assembly: GCA_031404695.1. Classification (GTDB taxonomy): domain Bacteria; phylum Acidobacteriota; class Vicinamibacteria; order Vicinamibacterales; family UBA2999; genus CADEFD01. The sequence goes on along the minus strand of JANNIB010000470.1, from coordinate 14,775 downwards.
TCGACGACCTTGCCGGGGAAGCGGCGTCCGCCGGCAGCCTCGAGCGACACGGTGGCCGTGTTGTCGAGCGCCAGGCGCAGCACGTCGGCTTCGGCCACCTTGACTTCGGCGTTGATGGCGCTCAGGTCGGACACCGTCATCAGAATCGTGCCCGGCTGGTTCTGCACGCCGATGACGACCATCTCGCCTTCCTCGACGTCGAGACGGGTGACGACGCCGTCGATAGGCGCGGTGATCTCGGTCTTGTCGAGCAGGTCCCTGGCCCGGGTCTGTTCGGCCTGGCCCTGCGAGACGCGGCGCTCGGCGGCGGCGCGGGTCTGGGCGGCCCGCGCCACGGCGGCGGTGGCGCCGTCCACCTGCGCGGCGGCGCTTTCGGCGTTGGCGGTGGCGGTGTCGAGATCCGACTGCGGGATGAGGCCGGCCGTCCGCAGGTCTCTGGCGCGCGCCAGCGCCTTCTGCGTCTCGGCGGCGCGGGCGCGGGCCGCCTCCAGATCGGCCTGTGCCGACCGTGCCTGGTCGGCCACTCCTCGGGCATCGGCCTCGAGGGCCCCGAGTCCGGCCGCTGCGGCGGCCGCCGAACTGGCCGCCTGCACGCGGTCGATCCGCGCCAGCACCTGTCCGGCCGTCACGCGGTCGCCTTCTTTCACCGACAGGCCCACCAGCCGGCCCATCGCGCTCGAGCCGATGTCGGCATACCGCGTCGCCACGATCTCACCGGAGGCGGTGACGAACGACTGCAGGGTGGCGGCGCGGTTGACGGTGGCCAAATCCACCTCGGTGGCATCGGGACCCCGGCGGCGGGCGATGACGGCAGCGGCGATGAGGGCAACAACGACAACAAGGACGAGCAGACGGCGCGAGGTCATCACGATAAGTGTATGCTTTCGACGCACCGCACCCGGCGGACGTCCCCGGCCCCGTGGGGCCTGCGCCACACGTCCTGCGTCAAATCGTGAGTCCTCTGTGATGTCCCGACCGTCGCGTGTCCGCCAGCTCACCGATGCCATCCGGCAGGGGGTGACGGCTGCCGCCGCGCATCGCCTGCGCTCGTCGCTCGGGGCGCTGGCTATTGCCGCGGCGGTGGCGACGATCGTGATCGTCGTCGCCGCGCTCGACGGCGTCGCCGCCTACGCCCGCACCACCACGGCCCGCGCCTTCGGCTCCGACACGTTCCTCATCGCCCAGGTCGCCTCGCCCGGCCGGGTCTCGCGCCGCGAACTGCAGCAGCAGCTCCAGCGCAATCCGGCCATCCGCCGCATTGAGCTCACCACCATGGAGGGGCTGGCTGGCGGTCTGGTCGAATACGCGCCCAATGCGCAGACCACCGCCGAAGTGGCGGCCGGGGGCCGTACCTACGAGAACGGCGCCATCACCGGCACGTGGTCCACGCTGGCCAACCTGCGCGACCTGGCGATCGTCCGCGGACGTTTCTTCCGGCTCGACGAAGACCGCTCCGGCGCGGCGGTCGCGGTCATCGGCGCGGACGTCGCCGAAGCGTTGTATCCGGCGCAGGATCCGCTCGGCCGATTCATCCGGGTCGCCGGCCGGCGCTTCGAGGTCATCGGCCTGCAGGATCGGCTCGGCAACTCCGGCGGGGCGTCGCTCGATCGCTATGTGTGGATTCCGCTCTCGGCCTACGAGCGCGCGTTCGGGGCGCCGCGCAGCCTGCAGATCTTCGCCCGGACGACCGGGAATCGGCCCTCGGTGGACGGCGAGGACCGCGCGCGGATCTCACTCCGGGCGACCCGGCGGCTCGAGCCCGGGGCGGCCGATACCTTCGACCTGCTCACGCCTGATGCCGCCCGGAGCTTCGTGCTGAACCTGTCGCAGCGGATCGGCGCGGCGGCCGGTCCCATCTCCGCGATGGCGCTGCTGGCGGCGATTGTCGTCGTCACCAACACCGTGCTCGTATCGGTCACCACCCGCACCCGCGAAATCGGCGTGCGCCGCGCACTCGGCGCCTCGCGCCGGCAGATCATGCAGGAGGTGCTGTCGGAAGCGGTGGTCGTCGCCGTCGCCGGCGGCGCCGTCGGGGTGGTGGTGGCGACGGGCCTGGTCCGCCTGCTGGCGTCCGCGCTCGCCGTGCCCATTGCCGTGAGCGTCCCGACCCTGGCCGTCGCCATCGGTGCGGCCGGACTGAGCGGCATCATCGCCGGCTGGTATCCGGCGCGCCGGGCCACGCGGCTCGACGTCATCACGGCGCTCAGGACCGAATGATGTCGGTGTTGCCGCCCAAGCACAGCCTCTCCGGGCTCGGGTCTTCCATGCGTGAGGCCGCGCGGCTGGCGTGGGACTCGTTGCGCTCGCAGCCGGCGCGATCGGGGCTCGCCATTGGCGGCGTCGTCATCGGCATCGTCACGGTGGTGCTGGTGGCATCGGTGCTGGTCGGGCTGCGCAACAGCGTGGCGCAGCTGTTTCGCGAACTGGGCACCGACAACATCTTCGCCTTCCATCGCAACGGCGATCCGTACACGCCGGCCTCCGATCGCGACGCGCTGCGCCGGCCGCTGCTGCCGGCCTTCGCCGCCACCATCGAGAATCTGGGCCCATCGGTGCGCGACGTGGGCGTGCAACTGCTCGTGCCGGCGGTCACCGCCACCCGCACCATCACGGCCCGGGCCGGCGGCAACGAGTCGGACTCGGTGCTCATCGAAGGGGTCTCGGCGAACTTCTTCGATGTCACCGGCGCCGAGTTCGCCGCCGGACGCCCGTTCAGCGACGCCGAGAACCGCGTCGTGGCGCCGGTGGCCGTCGTCGGCGCCAACATCGCCACCGCCCTCTTCGGACCCGGCGACGCGGTGGGGAAGCCGTTCCTGCTCGGCGGCGAGCGCTACTTCGTGGTAGGCGTGCTGGCCAGGCGCAAGGGCACGTTCTTCGGCGAGAACCGCAACGACAACGTGGTGTCGTTGCCGGTGGCGACCGCCGGTCGCCGCTTCCCCGAAGCGGAGAACACCGTGCTCTACGTGCGTGCGAAACCAGGCGTGCGCGAGCGGGCGCGTGACGAAGCGGAGACCATCCTGCGGCTGCTGCGCGGCGTCGGGCCCGGGCAGGAGAGCGACTTCAACCTCTCGACCTCCGACCAGATCATCGCCCAGTTCGACAAGCTCGGCGCGCAGATCTTCCTCGCCACGGTCGGTCTGGCGGCGGTGAGCCTCATCATCGGCGGCATCGGCATCGCCAACGTGATGGTGATGAGCGTGACCGAGCGCACCCGCGAGATCGGCGTGCGGCTGGCCATCGGCGCCCGCCGGCGCGAGGTGCTGCGCCAGTTCCTGTTCGAGGCGGCGATGCTCGCCGGCGCCGGCGGGGTGGCCGGCGTGGCCACGGCCACCGTACTCGGGCTCATCGCCACTGCGCTCGCCCCGGGCTTCCCGGCCGTGCCGCCGTTGTGGGCGGTGCTGTCTGGACTCGGCACCTCGATCGGGGTGGGCGTCGTCGCCGGCTACTGGCCGGCCCGGCGCGCGGCCGCCCTCGACCCGGTCGAGGCGCTCCGCTACGAGTGATGGCCACATTGCCACGAGTGGTCGTCGTCGGTGGCGGCTTCGCGGGTCTGGCGGCCGTGAAGGCGCTGGCCGACGCGCCGGTCGAGGTCGTGGTCGTCGATCGGCACAACCATCACGTCTTCCAACCGCTGCTCTATCAGGTGGCCACAGCCGGACTCTCGCCGGCCGACATCGCGGCGCCGATCCGGTGGATCCTGCGCCGCCAGGCCAACGTGCGGGTGCTGCTCGATGACGTGGTGCAGGTGCACCCGGGCGAGCGTCGCCTGACGCTGGCCGCAAGCGCGGCGCTCAGCTACGACTACCTCGTCGTCGCCACCGGCGTGACGCACGCCTACTTCGGACACGACGACTGGGCCGCGCACGCGCCCGGGCTCAAGACCCTCGACGACGCGGTGGCGATCCGCCGGCGGGTGCTGGTGGCCTTCGAGGACGCCGAACGGGAACCCGACCTCGCCCGTCAGCGCGACCTGCTCACGTTTGTCGTCATCGGCGGCGGCCCGACGGGCGTCGAGATGGCCGGGGCCATCGCCGAGATCGCGCGCCAGTCGCTGGCCGACGAGTTCGATGCGGTGGCGCCGCGGACCGCGCGCGTGCTGCTGCTCGAAGGCGGCCCCGCGATTCTGCCCAGCTACACCGAGCGACTGCGCGTCTCGGCCCGCGATGCCCTGACGTCACTGGGCGTCGAGGTGCGGGAGTCCACCAGGGTGACCGACCTCAGCGATACCGTCGTGCGCGTGGGCGAGCAAACCATCGCCGCCGGCACGATCGTGTGGGCGGCGGGCGTGCAGGCCTCGCCGATCGGCCGCCAGCTCGGAGCGGACGTCGATCGGCTGGGCCGCGTGCAGGTGGCGCCCGATCTGTCCGTGCCCGCGTATCCCGAGATCTTCGTGGCCGGGGATCTCATGGCGTTCGCCGGCAGCGATGGCCAACTGGTGCCGGGCGTCGCGCAGGCGGCGATGCAGGCGGGCCGCCGCGCCGCCGGCAACATCCGGGCGCGGCTGCAGGGCCGTCCGACCACGCCCTACCGTTACCGCGACCTCGGCAGCATGGCGACCATCGGCCGCGCCCGCGCCGTCGCTGATCTGGGCTGGATCCGTCTCACCGGTTATCCGGCGTGGCTCGCCTGGCTGTTCCTGCACCTGATGTTCCTGGTCGGGTTCAAGAACCGCATCGTGGTGCTCGTGCAGTGGCTGGTCGCCTACGTGACGCGCCAGCGCGGCGTGCGGCTGATCACGGGCGACCGCTAGCGCTCCTCGCTATCGCTCCAGCCTCAGCACCTGTCCGGCCAGCGCGCCGGTGAAGCGTCCGCGGTCGCGGGTGAGCGTGCCGTTCACGACGATCGTGTCGAAGCCCGCGGCGTTCTGGTGCGGGTTCTCATAGGTCGCGGTCTCGCGCACCGCCGCGAGATCGAAGACCAGCAGGTCGGCGAACGCGCCCGGACGGACGACGCCCCGATCCTTGATCCCGAACACCTCGGCGGCCAGCGCCGTCATCGAGCGGATGGCAAAGGGGAAGGCGACGACGCCGCGCTCACGCACGTAGCGCTGCAGCTTGCGGGGGAAGGCGCCATACGAGCGCGGATGCGGCTTGCCCTCGGTGACCGGCTGCAGACCGCCGTCGGTGCAGGTCATCGTCCACGGCTGTCGCATGATGAGCGCGATGTCGTCCTCCGACATGTTGAACGACACCAGTCCGGCGTCGCCTCTCTCGAGCAGCGTCAGCGCGTATTCTTCCGGCGCCAGCCCCGCGGCCGTCGCCAGCTCCGACAGGCGCTTGCCCTCGATCGAGGTGTCGGGCTCGTATTCCGAGATGAGGAACGTGTCGGCGCCGCCGCGTCGCGCCAGGTTGGCTTTGACTTCGTCGCGCACCTTGCCGCGCAGCTCGCCGGTGATGCGCCGGGTCATCACCTCGCGCCCGCCCACCTGCGCCCAGCGCGGCATGAGCGCGCCGACGATGCCGGTGCCGCTGGCCTCATACGGATACTGATCGGCGAACACCGGCACACCGCGGGCGCGGGCCGCCTCGATATGCGCGACCAGCGTCTTCGACAGCCCCCAGCTCGATGGACCGAGCGCCTTCATGTGCGTGACGACGCCGGTGACACCGGCCATCTCCGCAATCTCGATCACCTCGTCCACCGCGGCCACGACCCCGACGCCGTAGTCGGCCTCGTCGCGGACGTGGCTGCTGTAGCTGCCGCGAAACGGCGCCGCTTCTTTTGCCATGGCGATGACTTCCGCGGTCTTCGAGTAGGAGCCCGGGGCGTAGTAGAGACCGCTCGAGAGCCCGAAGGCGCCGGCGCGCATGCCGTTGCGCACCAACGTGTTCATGCGGCTCTGGTCGGCGGGCGAGGGATCGCGATCGCTCATGCCGAGCACCGCGTTGCGCACCGCTCCGTGCGGCACCATCAGTCCGACATTCAGGCCGATGCCGGCCTTCTGGTAGCCGCGGCGCTGGGCCGCCAGGTCCACCGGGCCGCCGCCATCCGGGTTCACCAGCACCGTCGTGATGCCCTGCGCGAGCACGGGGTGCCCTGTCTTCAGCTCCGCGGTCGCCAGCCCCGGGCCGGCATGCGAGTGGACATCGATGAAGCCGGAGGTCACGTAGCGGCCGGCGGCATCGATGACGGTTGCGGCCGTGGCCGCGCCGAGGTCGCCGACGGCGCGGATGCGGTTGCCGGTGACGCCGACGTCCGCCCGCACCGGCGCCGCGCCGGATCCATCCACGACCTGGCCACCGCGGATGATGAGGTCATACCGGGTCTGGGCCCTGAGGCCGACGGAGGTCGCGGCGACGACAAGACACAGCAGGGCGGCAGGGCGTGGCATCGACATACGGTGCGGTCTCGTTTCAGCGGCCTGGCCGCGCGCCTGCATTGTAACGGCCGTCCGGCCGGCCGGGCCTCCGGGATGTGGCGCATCGGGTGACGGACCGATACAATCAAACAGCGGCGATCACTCCGCCGCGACACAGGCCATGACCCACTCGAACCGCTTCGACCCGGAACTGACGACCGCCGAACTCGCCGCCCTGATGGGGTGGGCGCCCACCGGCACTGCGTGGGGCGAGCTGTCGTTCGACCAGGCCGATGGCTTCGCGCCCGTGGACGACGCCGACCTGCCCGGGTCGGATGTGAACGACGAGCGCGGTTACGGATTCGGCGTTTAGCAAGCCCGGAGCCTCTAGCCCCGATCTCTACGCGCGTATTTCGTCTCCACGTAATCGTCCACCAGCTTCTGGAAAGCCGCCGCCAGCTCCTCGTAGCTGCCGCGCAGCGTCGAGTGATGCGCGCCGTCGATGTAGACCGGGCAGGTCGGCGCTTCGCCGGTGCCGGGCAGCGAGATGCCGATGTTGGCGGCCTTCGACTCGCCGGGCCCGTTCACGACACACCCCATCACCGCGAGCGTCAGCGTCTCGACGCCGTCGTAGCGCGTCTTCCACGTGGGCATCTGCTCGCGGATGTAGTCCTGCACCCGTTCGGCCAGCTGCTGGAACGTCGAACTGGTCGTGCGGCCGCAGCCTGGACAGGCGGTGACGCTCGGCGCGAACGTACGCAGCCCCATCGCCTGCAGGATCTCGCACGCGGCGTAGACTTCCTCGCGGCGATCGCCGCCGGGCCGCGGCGTGAGCGACACCCGGATGGTGTCGCCGATGCCTTCGTTCAGTAGCGCCCCCAGGGCCGCCGCCGACCAGGTGAGGCCCTTCACGCCCATCCCGGCCTCGGTGAGGCCGAGGTGCAGCGGCTGGGTCGTCTGCTTCGCGAGCGCGCGATACACCTGGATGAGGTGTGTGGGGCGCGAGACCTTGCACGAGATGATGATCTGGTTGACCGTGAGGCCGCTCTCGAGCGCGAGCTCAGTCGATTGCAGTGCCGACAGCACCATGCATTCGTTCACGATCTCGTCGGAGGTCAGGCCCAGCTGACGGTCGGTGTTCTCCTGCATCCGCGCCATCACCAGCTCCTGATTCAGGGAGCCGCCGTTGACGCCGATGCGCACCGGCTTGCCGCGATCCGCCGCCACCCCGCAGATGGTGGCGAACTGCTCGTCGCGCCGCTTGCCGGTGCCGACGTTACCTGGATTGATGCGGTACTTGTCGAGCGCCGCCGCGCAGTCGGGAAAGCGGGTCAGCAGCTGGTGGCCGTTGTAGTGGAAGTCGCCGATGAGCGGGGCGGTGCAGCCGGCATCGAGCATGCGCTGCTTGATCTCGGGCACGGCGGCCGCGGCTTCCGGCAGGTTGACGGTGACGCGCACCATCTCGGAGCCGGCTTCGGCCAGTTCTATGCACTGCTGCGCGGTGGACGCGGCATCGGCCGTGTCGGTCATGGTCATCGACTGCACGACCACCGGGGCGTCGCCGCCGACGGTGACCGCGCCCACGCGTACCGGCACGGTTCTGTGCCGCGAGGTCAGTTGAATCATCGCCAGACCGAGGTCAGTTTTCTTCGCGCCAGCCGCTTTCGAGCAGCGTGACCTTGATGTCGTCGGCGCGGAAGAGCGCCACGTCGAGCGCGTCGAAGTTCTCGGCGCGGTCCATCACGTCGTCCACGAACACCGTCAGCGTCGAGTGCGGCTCGCCGGGGATGACGACGGCACGGGCCTGTTCGCCGGCCTTGCTCCACAGGCGCCACAGCACGGTGGGACTCGACAACTCCACCCCCGGATCATACCGCGTGTGCGGGCTCAGGCTTTGGCCGCGGCGCTGGTGGCGGCGGTGTAAGCGGCGGAGTGCCCGCGGGGAATCGAGAGCACCGTCCAGGCGGGCCCTTTGAGGTGCTTGGCGAGCAGCACGATCTGATGCGCATGACCGCCGTAGTGGCTGACCTGCCGGATGATGGCGGCCAGGGCCGTCAGCGCTTCGCCGCGAATGGTGACGGTGCGCGCCAGGTCGTCGTCGGTCAGCGAGGCGAGGGTCGTGAAGAGCACGTCCCAGCCGGCCTCCCATGACGCGACCAGGTCGTCGCGCGAACGCGGCGGCGGCTCGAACTCGGCGTCCCGCGTGCGCCACGGCTTCTCGCCGTCGGTGGCGAGAAAGTCGGTCCACCGCGACCGCATGTTGCCGGCCATGTGGTTCATGAGCATGGCCACGCTGTTCGCCTCGGGGTCGAGGCGCGCATGGAGCTGGTCGTCGCTCAGCTGGGCGATCGCGCCGTCGGCGAGCTGCCTGGTCTTCTTGAACTCACGCACGAACGTGGCCACGACCATCGCGCGCGCCCGGTGCTAGTCCTTCTCGTCCGGCGTGTCGTCCACCACCGGCGTATCGGGATCGGTGTCGGCCTTCATGAAGTCCGGCAGCGCGTCGTCGCCGGCCGCGGCGGCCGCTTCGTCGGAATCGTCGAGGCTGTAGGCGCGTCCCGTGAACTTGGTCGGAATCGGGCCCTTCGGACCGCGTTCCTTGGCGGCGAAGCCGGGCTTGGGGCCTTTCTTGCCCTTGGGCGGCGCCGGCGGACCGAAGTTGCGGGCGCGCGCGATGGCCGCTTCGGTCAGCGGCGGGTCGCCGGGGTTCTGACGAAAGCCGCCGGTGCGCGGTGCGTAGCCGCCTTCACCCGGGGGCCGCGGCGTGAAGCCGCCGGGCCGAGGCGTGAAGCCGCCAGCACCGCCCGGCCGCGGGGGGCCGCCGAAGCCTCCCGGACGCGGCGGGCCGCTCGGGCCGCGATCGTCGCGGGCCCGCGCCTCACTGACCGCCAGGGGGCGGCCCATGAAGAGCTGGCCGTCGAAACGCTTGACGGCTTCTTCCGCCAGCGTGCGCTCGCCGTATTCGACAAAGGCGAAGCCACGCGCACGGCCCGTTTCACGGTCGAGGGGCCGCACGATCTGCGTGGGCGGTCCGACCTGGGCGAAGTGCGCGCGGATGTCGTCTTCGGTGGCGTTGTAAGGGAGGTTTCCGATGAACAGGCGAACGGCTGGCACGGCTGGTTACTCTTGAGGTTCCGCTGGGCGACTCACTGGGTGGAGGCGACGCGATGTCTCCGCGCTGGGATCGGGGCGACAAGTGGTGGCGAATGGGTGGCGTCAAACCCGTGGGGACGCGGCCGAGCATAGCAGGAAGACCGCAGGTCTGCAACGCATCCGCCGCTCCCGCGTCAGCGCGCCGGGGGCGTCTTGAGCCCCGCCAGGAGGCTCTGGAGGGCTCTGACCCGCTCATGGAGCAGGTCGCGCTGCGCCGGGCGGCAGGCCGCCTGCAGCTGGGCGGTCGCGTCGGCCAGCGCCAGGGCCACCGATTCGGCCCGTTCCCGGCGGTCACGCTCCTCGGGCGTCAGGGCAGGGCCGGCCGGGCGGCGGGCGCCCCGGTCTTCCTGCTGCGATTCAATCGCCTTGCTCTCCCAGCCGCGCGCCACGACCCCAGCATAGCAGGCGCCGATAGGGCGGGCGGGTTGCGCCGGCGCCGGGACGCCCCGTACACTGGCGCCGTCCCTCGCGGGCTCCGTCCTCAGACGTCATCAGGAGCCCTACCTGCGCCGAGTGCTCGCCATGGCGCGGATGGAGGTTGTGCGAGCACACGCCAGGCGTGTGCGCCGCGCGGCCTTCCTGCCGTCGTGTCGCGCGTGCCCAGGGAGTCCGACATGTCCGACACCGTCCGCTTCACGGCCGTCACCCCTAACCTGATCGTGCGCGACATCGCGCGCAGCACTGCGTTCTACTGCGGCGTGCTCGGGTTCAGCATCAAACAGAGGGTGCCCGACCAGGCGCCGTTCGTGTTCGTGTGGCTCGAGCGCGGCGCGGTCACGGTGTTCCTCAACGACCCGGCCGCGGCGGCCAAAGACCTGCCGATGTACGCGGCGCCGACGTTTGGCGGCACGTGCACGCTGTTTGTCGCCGTCGAAGGCGTGGACGCGCTGCACGCCGAGGTCGCGCCGCACGTCCCGATCGTGATGCCGCTGCACACGCAGTGGTACGGCATGCGCGAGTTCGCCATCCACGACCCCGATGGCCATCTCCTCACCTTCGCGGAACGCGTCGCGGCGGCATGAGCCACCGACCGGAGGCGGAGCGCATCGGCGTCGACGAGGTCCGCCGTCTGATGGCGGCGGGCCCCCTCTCGATTCTCGATGTCCGCACGCCGGGCGAGTTTTCGGGCCTCGGCCACTTGCCCGGCGCGCGCCTGTTGCCGGTGGACCTCATCGCTTCGGCGCCGGCCGTGCTGCCAGGGGACGGCACGCCGATCCTGGTCTGCTGCGAACACGGCGTGCGCAGCGCGCGCGCTGCCGCGGTGCTGGTGGCCGCGGGCCTCGGCCCGGTCTATGACCTCGCCGGCGGCATGGCCGGCTGGCACGGGCCGCGGGAGTTCGGCGCCGCGCCGATTGACGGCCCCGCCGGCTGGGTGCTCGACAACGCCGATCTGCTGCGCCCCGGGATGCGCGTGCTCGACGTAGCGGCCGGGCGTGGCCGGCATGCGTTGCTCTTCGCCGCGGCGGGCTGGCCGGTGCGCGCGGTCGATCGCGATGGCGCCCGCATGGCCGCGCTCGCCAGCGTCGCCTCGCGTCTTGGCTGGCCCGTCACCACCGAGGTCCGCGACCTCGAGCGGGGCGAGGTCGATCTCGGCGACGCCGCCTTCGACCTCGTCGTCGTGACGAACTACCTGCATCGGCCGCTGCTGCCGGCGTTGGTGCGCGCGCTCGCGCCCGAGGGCCTGCTCGTCTACGAGACGTTCACCACCGCGCAGGCCGCGCGTGGCAAGCCGACCAATCCGGCGTTCCTGCTGCAGCCGGGAGAACTGCCGCGGCTGGTGGCGCCGCTCTCGGTCGAGCGGCAGCGCGAAGGCGAAGTGGACGGCCGGATGGTGGCGTCGGTGGTGGCGCGCGCTAGCGCGCGGGAGCAGCCGTGAGGGTGGCGGCGGCCTCGCGCCACGCGCGGGCGATCCGGGCCGTCGTGACGCCCGAATGGGAGCTGTGCCACGTGGCCGTGCCGCGCGCCACCACCAACACCTGCGGCGACTCGTGCCGCACGCCCAGCGCCGTGGCGGCCTTGTCTGAGACGTCGCGAGACCGCTGCACGACGATCTCGTGCACCGGCGCCGGCAGGGCGTCCTCGGCGAGCAGCTCGCGCGCCATCAGGCTCACGCCGCAGCTCTGGCTATGCTTGAAGAGGATGACCGGCTCGGTGTGCGACGCGCGCAACGCGGCCTCGAGATCGTCGGTGGACGTCACGGCGCGAAAATCACTCACCTCCACATTCTACCGCGCCGTCATGTGGGCGGCCGCGTCCGGGCTGGCGATCGCCATGCCATCGGCGGCGGGCGCGCAGACGCCGGTGGTGCGCGGCGCCACGGAATGGTCGGCGTCGGCCGGCGCGGCGCGCGGCATCACCTTCCTGCAATCGGTCGGCGGCGAGCGCTATCTCACGACGCAGCTCGCGTGGGGCCGCGTGCTGACCGACCTGCGCGGTCCGTCGTGGATGCGCGGCCGCTTCGAGTGGTCGGTGGAAGTCGTGCCGGTGTTCGCCGAGTGGTCCACCGGCAAGGCGCGCGGCGTCGGCCTCACGCCACTTGGCTGGCGCTGGAACTTCGCGCCGCGCGGACGTCTGGCGCCGTTTGCGGACGTGGGCGGCGGCGCGTTGTGGACCACGGCGCCGATTCCGGCCGCCACCACCGGCAGCAACTTCACCGCCCATGCCGGCGTGGGCCTGCGTGTGTTCGGGCGCGACGGCCACGCCCTGGTCGTCAGCTACCGGCTGCACCACATCTCGAACGGCAACCGTCTGCGCCGCAACCCCGGCGTGAACGCGCACCTGCTCACCGTGGGCTGGACGAAGATGGGGGCGCGGTGAGTCTGCAGCTCGGTCTGCCGCTCGGGCCCGAGCCGCCGTCCGATGCCGGCGCCCCTCCCGCACCGGTCGCGCCCCCGCCGATGGGGCCGCCCGGCACGACCGCCACGCCTGGCGTCGCCGACTCGCCGCCCGCGACCGTGTTCGTGCGGCGGCGCGGCGCCCGCCGCTACGTTCTGCGCGTGATGGATGACGGCTCGCTGCGCGTGACGGTGCCGTGGTGGGGCACCAAGCGCGACGCGCGCCAGTTCGTCGAATCGCAGCAGGCGTGGATCGCCGCGCAGCGGCTGAAGCGCCAGGCGCGCGTGACCTCGCGCTGGACCGTCGGCGCCGGGATCATGGTGGACGGCGTGGCGCACCACCTTGCGGACGGCGGCGAGGGCCGGGTGCTCCTCGACGGCGTCGTCGTCTCGGTGGCGCCGGCCGACGAACGCATTCTCAAAGCCGACGTGCAGGGGTGGCTGCGTGCCCGGGCCGCCGCGTCGCTGCCGGGCGACGTGCTCGCCCTGGCCGAGCGTCATGCGGTGACGGTGACGCGGGTGTCGATCCGCAATCAGGCGTCGCGCTGGGGCTCGTGCTCGCGCCGTGGCACCATTTCGCTCAACTGGCGGCTGGTGCAGACGCCGCCGTTCGTGCGCGAGTACGTGCTGCTGCACGAGCTGATGCACCGCCGCGAGCTCAATCACTCGGCACGCTTCTGGCGCCACGTCGCCGCCGTGTGTCCGCGCTACGTCGAGGCGCGCCGCTGGCTGCGCCTCGAGGGCGCCCGGCTGTTCGAGTGAGCGCTCAGGTGGGTCGCGCGGTCGAGACCGGCGGCTTGGTGGCGAAGCCCTTGCGCGTCATCGCGCCCCAGTCCGATCGTCCGCGCATGTACTTCCACAACCCGCGCAGGCGCCAGTAGACGGTCATCTGCCGGTAGCCGAGGTTTTCGGCGACACTCCACCACACCAGCCAGGCCAGATCGCGCGGCCGTTTGAAGCGCATGAACGCCGCCTGATCGAGCAGCAACGTGGCCACGCTGAGGATGAGGCCGATGCCGATGGCGAGCGCGAAGAAGAGCAGCGCGAACGTGCGATCGATGAGGCCGACGGCGAGCGAGCCGGCCAGGACGAGCAGCCCGAGCGCCTCGACGACCGGCGCCAGGAGTTCCACCAGCACGAAATACGGGAACACGACGAGGCCCATGGCGCCGAAGCGCGGGTTGCCGATGAGGCGCCGGTGCCGCCACAGCGTGTCGGTGAGGCCGCGGTGCCAGCGGTCGCGCTGCCGGCCCAGCACGCCCCACGACTCGGGCACTTCCGTCCACGCCGTCGGATCGGGCACGAAGATCACTTTGCTCGGCCCGTGCTGCTCGTAGCCGAGGCGTCGCAGGCGGACGACCAGTTCCATGTCCTCCCCGACCGTGTCGTGCAGCCAGCCCCCGGCCGCGATCATCGGCTCGCGTCGGAACAGGCCGAACGCCCCCGAGATGAGGAGGTTGCCGCCGAGGCGATTGAGGCCCAGCCGGCCGAGCAGGAACGCGCGCAGATATTCGACCACCTGGATCCCGGCCAGCAGGTGGCGCGGCACGGTGACGTCGAGCACCTGGCCGTTCTTTGTCGGCACGGCGTTGACCGGCCGGATGGTGCCGCCGGTCGCGACCACCTGCGGGTCGATGATCATCGGCCGCGCCAGGCGCACCAGCGCGCCGCGCTCGATGAGGGTGTCGGCGTCGATGGCGCAGACCAGCTCGCCGCTGGCGAGGTTCAGGCCCACGTTCAGGGCATCGGCCTTGCCGCCATTCAGCTTGTCCACCACCACGAGGTTGGCGTGGCGCACCGAGCGGTAGAGGGCCACGACCCCCTTGGTGTGGACCCGCGGCGCGTAGGCGCGGTGCACTTCGACCAGCGAGAACTCCTGCTTGAGGACCTCGATCGTCGAGTCCTTGCAGCCATCGGCGATGACCACCACTTCGAGGTTCGGGTAGTCGAGCGTGAGCAGCGACTGCACGCTCGGGGTGATGGTCGCTTCCTCGTTGTAGGCGGGCGCCAGGATGCTGATGGTGGGCGCCAGTCGCGAGCCGACCACGATGTGGTCGTTGATGCCGATGGCCTCGTTGCGCGTGCGCCGCATTTCGAACACCGCCGCCACCAGCAGGCCCGTGTAGCAGACGTTGATGAGGACGAAGTAGGCGAGGACGGCCGCTTCGACCGGGCCCATCAACGCCTCGAGCGTCACCGCCAGCCAACCACTCATGCCGAGGCGCCAAGCGCCGTGAGGTCGAGCGCGTAGCGGGCCACCGACGACGCCACCGGATCGTGCGAGTGCCGCAGTTGCCGCAGGAAGATCGCGCCAGGCGCGCCGAACGCCCGCAGGCACAGCGCGGCCTGTCGCCGGACGTCCCACACCGGGTCATGCACGAGCCGGGCGACGCGGGCGGCCGCCGGCCAGTGCGCCAGTCCGCCCAACGCCCGCAGCGCCGCCTGACGCACGAGCGCATCGGGGTCGTCGAGCGCGCGTTCGACCAGCGC
>JANNIB010000469.1:0-4466 GCA_031404695.1 Acidobacteriota bacterium | reverse complement strand
GCGCCGTCGAGCCCCAATCACGTCTGGGTCGGCACCGGCTCGGCGCCCATCCGCTCGAACGTGATCATCGGCCGCGGCGTCTTCAAGAGCACCGATGCCGGCAGGAGCTTCCAGTTCATGGGGCTGAAGGACGTCGGCCAGATCGGCGTCGTCCGCGTGCACCCGAGTAATCCCGACATCGTGTGGCTGGCCGCCACCGGCTCGCCGTTCGGGCCCTCGGCGGACCGCGGCATCTACAAGACCATGGACGGCGGCAAGAGCTGGAAGAAGACGCTGTTCGTCGACAACGACCACGGCGCCCGCGACCTCGAAGTGGACTGGCAGAACCCGAGCGTGCTCTACGCCGGGATGTACAAGGGCTTCCGCAAAGGCTGGGACATCGTGAGCGGCGGCCCGGCCGACAAGGGCGGCATCTACAAGTCCACTGACGGCGGCGAGACGTGGAAGAAGATGGCTGCGGGCCTGCCCGCCACGCTCATCGGCAAGATCGACATCGACATCGCGCGCAGCAATCCGGCGGTGCTCTACGCGATGATCGAGGCCCCGGGCGCCGAAGGCGGCCTCTACCGTTCGAGCGACGCCGGCGAGAGCTGGGCCAACGTGAACAACAGCCAGCGCCTGCGGGCGCGGCCGTTCTACTTCCACTACGTCAACGTCAACCCGAAGAACGAGAACGAAGTGTGGGTCAACGAACTCGGCCTGCACAAGTCGAGCGACGCCGGCAAGACCTTCACCACCGTGGAGACGCCGCACGGCGACAACCACGGGATGTGGTTCAACCCCGACAACCCCGACATCATCCTGCAGGTCAACGACGGCGGCGGCAACGTATCGCTGAACGGCGCGAAGAGCTGGTCGTCGATCCTGAACCAGCCGCATGCCGAGTACTACATGGTGGCGGTGGACGAACAGCATCCCTACCGGCTCTACGTGCCGCAGCAGGACAACACGACGCTCATCATCCCGAGCAATCCGCCGGTGTCGTGGGGACTCGATCACCCGGCCGAGATGTGGCAGCAGGCCTCGGGCTGCGAAACCGGCCAGATCTGGGCCCGCAAGGACGGCTCGGTCATCTGGGGCGCCTGCAAGGGCGAAGTGGGCCGCTACAACCTGCTCACCGGGCAGGAGAAGCACTACTGGATCTACCCGCAGAACCGCTACGGCCACGACCCCCGACGAGATCAAGTACCGCTTCCCGCGGCAGACGGTCGTCTATCTCTCACCGCACGACGACCGCATCGTCTACCAGGCCAGCCACGTGCTGCACCGATCGATCGACGAAGGCGTGACGTGGGAGACCATCAGCCCGGATCTCACCGCGAAGGAGCCCGAGTACCAGATCATCCCCGGCACCCCGATCACGCGCGACATCACCGGCGAAGAGGTCTACAGCTCGATCTACGCGATGATCGAATCGCGGCTCGAGAAGGGCGTGATCGTGGTGGGCGCCAACGACGGCCCGGTCAGCATCACGCGCGACAACGGCAAGACGTGGAAGCGGGTGACGCCGCCCGACATCGGCCCCGGCGGGCGCATCCAGACGGTGGAAGACAGCCCGCACGCGAAGGGCACCTTCTACATCGCCGCCTACCGCTTCATGCGCGAGCACGATCTGAAACCCTACATCTACAAGACCACCAACTACGGCGAGACGTGGACCAAGCTGACTGACGGCGCCAACGGGATCCCGATCGATCACCCGACGCGCGTCGTCCGGGAGGACCCGAAGCGACAGGGCCTGCTCTACGCCGGCACCGAGTTCGGCGCCTTCGTGTCGTTCAATGACGGCAAGGCGTGGCAGCCGTTGCAGCAGAATCTGCCGGCCACGCCCGTGACCGACATCAAGGTGCACAGAAACGACCTCGTCATCAGCACCATGGGCCGCGGCCTGTGGATCATGGACGACGTGACGCCGCTGCAGCAGCTGGCGGCGATGTATGTGCCGGCGGCCACGATGACGGCCGGCACCGGCACCGCGGCGCGGGCCGTGCCCGCCATGGCGCAGCGCGCCGGGGCGCCGGCGGCCGACGCGATGCCGACGTCGCTGCCCGCCGCGTATCTGTTCCAGCCGCAGGACGCGGTCCGCAATCGCTGGGTCCCGACGCCGCCGTCGGCGGCCGAGCCCGAGTACCTGATTCCCGGTCCGCACTTCGATCTCTACTTCGCAAGCGCCCCGGCGGATGCGACCCTCGATGTGAAAGACGCCAAGGGCGCCCTGATTCGCTCGTTCGCCGTGGCTCCGGCGCGCGGCGCCGGCGCCGCGCAGGAGATGCGCGGGCCGGTCCGGCGGCGCGGTGGCTCGGCGGCCATCGAGGCGCGTCCGGGGATGCAGCGCTTCACGTGGGACATGCGCTACCCCGGTCCGTGGGCGGCCAATGCGCCCGGCGGCGGCGCCGGCGGCCCGATGGCGGCGCCCGGCCGCTACGCCGTGACGCTCACGGCCGGCGGCCAGTCGACCACGCGCAGCTTCGCTCTCACCGCCGACCCGCGGGTGCTGCGCGACGGAGTCACGAACCTCGATCTCGACGCCTCGCTCGCGTTCCAGCTCAAGGTGCGCGACGCCGTCAGCGAGGCGCGCAAGCTGGCCGAGAGCGTGAACCAGGCGATGCAGAAGGCGAACGTCCGTCCGCCGGCCGCGGCCGCGGCGGGCGTGCGACCGCTGGACCTGAAGTTCGATCACCCGCTGCAGAAGGTGTGGGCGACCATCAACGACATGCCGGGCGCCTACCCGCAGCCGATGCTGCTCAACCAGTTCAACAACCTGCAGCGGATGATCGGCCAGGCGGATCAGAAGGTTGGCAAGGACGGCGTCGATCGCTACAACGACCTGATGAAAGATCTCGCCGCTGTGCAGGCGGAGTTCAGAAAGGTCAGCGGCTAGGGGCTGGCGGCGAAGGGGGCCGATCAGTGCTGCGGCGGGACCAGGCGTCCTGACGTCTGGAAGCGCCGGTAGCTGCGATATACCGCGGTACCCCGTCCCTCGCCATCGGCGACGTAGCGCTCTTCGAGACGGTCGGGCACCAGCATGCCCAGCGTGGCATCGTGGCGAAAGTCCACGCGGATGCGGTGCGGAGTAGTGCCCGCCCCTGGAGCGTACACCGTCACGTCCGCCCGCAGCACGGCGCCGTCGCGCGCACGAATCCGGGCCCGCACGGTGGTGCGGTTGAAGCGGCCGCTGTCGTGCAGGACGACGTAACCGGGCTCGGGCTCGCGAACCACGACGGTCGCCGTATCAACGCCGCGTAGCCGGCCCTCGACTGAGACGCTGACACGTGACGCGTGGCGGCGCGCCAGCAGCTCGAGTGGCAGCGTCGGCACGTTCATCGTGCGCGGATATCCGAGATTGTGGCGGGCGTTGCCCTCGGCGATGGCACGAGCCCGGACGAAGCGATCGTCGCCGCTCAGCGCCAGCATGGCGTCGAGGGCGGCGGCGCCCGCCACCTCAGCACCGTCGATCGCGCGCACGCTGCGTTGCGCGAGCCAGGGGCCACCGCCCGGCAGCCTGAGAAAACCGATGGCCGATTCCAGCCGCCGCAGCCGAGCGAACTTGGGGCGGAACTGGTGGCGCTGCTCGAAGACTTCGTCGGCGACGAGCGCGCTCAGCAACAGTTCGTAGTGGTCGATATACGCGTGGAGGCGTGACACGACGACGGAGACGTCGGCCGCCGACTGCGCGTGAGAAGACACCGCGAGCAGCGCGGCAAAGCCCGCGATCAGGATCGGTGTCGGCGAATCGCAGTTGAGCCGGGTGTGCCGGGTGGTCATTCGCAGGCGCGAGGGCGCTGCTTTCGATCTACCACAACACCGGCACGCCGTACGAGCCAAGGGCAGGATCACGCGTGACGAGCGTCGCCCCTTCCACCAGGACGATAGGACACATTAGCCGGGTCTGAGGGTGACGGAACACCCGTTATCAGACCATGGCCCCCACTCCTTGGGCAGATTTCCCACCTTGCCACACGCGCATTGGCGAGCCCGAGGCCACGCCGCGCGCACAGGCGACCGAGCCGGGCCCAAACGCCGGCCATCTGGCCACACCTCCGGCGGGACCGCTGAGGACGCGCGGACGAGGACGATTACGGGTGGCGGAAGCACGACGGGTGGCTATGCATCGTCGTCGCTGGTCGGCGGCGGGCGCGCCGGCGCCGGCCTCGGCACGTCGGCGGGCAGGGCCAGGTGCGTCAGGATCCGCCGCGCTACGGCCGACGCTTCGATCAGTGCGATCAAGCGCAGACGCCCGCCACAGCGCGGGCAGGCCAGCACGTCGACCTCAAATGCGCGGCGCATCAGGTCGGCCCACGACACGCCACGGGCCGAGGGCCCACGCGCCACACCGGATTCCGCCTGGGGGGCAAGCGGGGCACCAGGTGCGCCGCGCGGCGGTGGAAAGGCGCAGCCATTCGTGCCCAACGAAGAGATGCGGCTGAAATTCAATGGCGCGCCGAAGCTCCTCGCGCTCCTGATCG
>JANNIB010000468.1:0-4493 GCA_031404695.1 Acidobacteriota bacterium | reverse complement strand
GCTGAAGGCCGCCTCGGCCCTTGGTGACCTGCTGACGGCGTGTGCTCAGCCGGTGGCGGGCCTGAGCCACCGGTCCGACCTTCGCCCGCTCATCGTCGAGCATGGGCACAACTGCGGGGCGCTGGCCAGGCTCCACGGGATCAGTCTGTATGCGCCGCACCTGGGGACCGACGACCCGGAAGACGCGCACAAACAGTACAAGACCTTCGAATTGACGAAGGACACGGTATGGGGCGCGCTGGTCCACGCCCTCTAGGCAGCGGACGGTCAATGGGAGAGTGTGATGGCCAAGAGACTCAAGGTGAAGGCAGTTGCCGATGCCCCGGCCCGTCCCGTCAGAATGCTGAAGGCGGCCGAACTCGAAGCGGAACGTGTCAAAGAACGGGTCGGCTCCGTCGATGACGTGAAGCTTCTCGTGCGCGGCAAGGAACCCGGCCGCGGTAAGGAGCCGGGACGAGGCAAAGAGCCCGGGCGCGGCAAGGAGCCTGGACGCGGTGCAGCGGCGGCCGACCCATCGGCGGCCGTCGCCGCAGTCGAGAACATCTTCCGCAGCGCCCTCGGCCTAGGAGGTCACCTGGCGGTGGTCTTCGTGACGCCGGTGGGCGCGTCAGTCACCTCCGCGTCCGACGCTCCCCGGTCGGGGTCGCGGCGGGCTTAGCACAGCAGATCGACCGCGTCCCCCATGGCCGGCCTCTTCACCCGCGCGGCGATTGTCGGCAGCCTGACGGCAGGGCTCTGTGCCGGCTGGGTCACCGTGTTGCTGGCGCGGCAGGCGCCGGTCGCCGGTGAGGCGCAGGCACGGCTTGCCGTCGGCGACTACGACGGAGCCGAAACGCTCGCACGTCGCGGTGCCGAGCAGGATCGGTTGCGATTCGGTGCCGGTTCGGTCGAAGAAGCCGACGCGCTCGACCTTCTCGTCCGCACCTTGATTCTGAACGGCCGCGTGTCGCAGACCGATACGCGGGAGGTGGCTGAGCATGCTCTCCGCGTGCGCCTGGTACGCAACGGCGGCGGGGATGCCGGCGCGGCGGCGGCGCTCGCCCATCTGAGTGACGTGGCGGCTGCGGCGGCCGATTTCTCCGCGGCGATCGCCTTTGCCGATCGTGGGGTGGTGGCGGCCGGCAACGCGGAACGCCCCGAAGGACTGGGTGTGGCCCACGCACTCGATCGTATGGGGGCGGCGCTCGGTCTGGCCGAGCGCTTCGATCGTGCGTTGGGAGTGCTCGAGCGTAGCCTGCGCCTCAAGGAAAGCGTGGGTGCCGCGCCGAACGACGTGGCGGGCACACTCGAAGAGCTGGCGTTCGTGCTGCATTCCAAGGGGGAGTACGCGCGCGCCGGCGACGTGCTTCGCCGCGCCCTCGACCTGCGGGGCGAACTCGGCCTGGAACATCCAGACGGGATCCGCGCGCTGAACCTGCTGGCCGAGCAGGAGTGGTTCGACGGGAACCTGCTGGTGTCACGTGCCGCGTCTGAGCGCGCCGTGGCCTTGGCGCGGCGATCCCTCCGCGCGGACCATCCGGCGCTGGCCTTCTCGCTGCGGTCGCTCGGCGCCACGCTGTCGGATCTCGGTGAACTCGACCGGGCGCTGGCGTTGAAAGAGCAGGCGTTGGCGATGGCCGAGCGCGCCCACGGAGCCGGACATCACACGACGGCTGCCTATCTGCACAGCCTCGGCCTGTCTGAGTTGGACCGCGGCGACTATCAGGTGGCGCGGACTCACTTCGGCCGCGCGCTCGCGATCTACGCCGCTCGGTATGGCGGTCGCCATCAACTCGTGGCCACGGCCCATTCGGTGCTGGCACTCGCCGAGGCCCGCCTTGGCGACTACAGGAGCGCCGTACGCCACCAGGCAACGGCCGTGCGGATTCACAGTGACGTCGGCGGACCGACGCACCCGTTCGTGGCCGTGACACTGACCGCCTTGGCCTCGATCCGGCTCGAACAGGGCCTACCCGATGAGGCACGTCGCCTGCTGGAGCGTGCGCTGTCGATTCGTGAGGCGCGGTTTGGCACGACCCATCGTGATGTCGCCCTCACACTGGCCGACCTGGCGGTGGCGCTCGCTCGGTCGGGGCTGCGGCAGCGGGCCGAGGTGCTGGCATCACGGGCCGTGGCTATCTGGGACAACCTCGGCACGCCCGATGCGCCAGAGTTTGCCACCGTCCTCACGATCGCCGCGGACCTGAGAGCCGCCCGCGCTCATTGGGCCGGCGCTGAGACCTACTACGACCGGGCGATGGCGATTCGGGCCAGGACCTTCGGCGTGTCGCACCCCTTGTACGGCGAATCGGTGGCAGGTATGGCAACGACGCTACTGGCGATGGGCGATTCGCAGCGCGCTCTCGATGCCGCCACAACCGCCGAGGAGATCGGCCGCGACCATCTAAGGCTTATGGTGCGCTCCCTGCCGGAGCGTCAGGCGCTCAATTACGCCGCCACGCGTCCGCGAGGCCTCGACGTCTTGCTGCAGCTGGCCGAAGCGTCGCCAGACGCGGCCGAGGTGGCCTTCGACGCCCTGGTGCGCGGCCGCGCGCTGGTGCTCGACGAGATGGCATCGCGCCTGCGCGGCGCGCGTGCCACCGGCGACGGCACATCCATCCTCGACAGCTACGTGGCTGCGCAGCAGCGCCTCGCCAACCTGCTCGTGCGCGGCCGCGGCGGCCAGGCCCCCCACGAATACGACGCCCTGGTCGATGACACCCGCGGCGACGTCGAGACCGCCGAGCAAGCGCTCGCCCATGTGAGCCGCGAGTTCCAGCGGCGGCAGACCCGCGCCGCGGTGGGCCTCACCGACGTGCGCGACGTCTTGCCAGACGACACGGCGCTCGTGTCCTACGTGCGGTATCGCCGACGCTTGTTGCGTGACAATGGCGCCGCCTCGCGGCCGGCAGCCACCGGGGGCGCCGCCGCCCTCGACAGCTATGCGGCACTGGTGCTGCGCGGAGATAAGCCAGTTGTAGTCGTGCCGCTCGGATCAGCGGCGCGCATCGAGCGGCTTGCCGCGGCGTGGCGGGCCGACATCGCCTCGCCCGGCAGCGCCACCGACCAGACGCGCCTGTCGGGCGCAGCGCTGAGGCGTGTGATCTGGGATCCAGCCGCCGCCTACGTGACCGGTCTGCGTCAGGTGCTCGTGGTGCCCGATGGGGTGTTGAGTCTCGTGCCCCTCGCCGCCCTGCCGACCAGTCGACATCGCTATCTGGTGGATACGGGACCGGTGGTGCACTACTTGTCGGCCGAACGGGATGTCGTGGCCCCCGCTGCCGACCGCCCGCCGCGAGCGGGTCTGCTGGCGCTCGGCAGTCCGTCGTTCGACGCCCGGCCAGCCGGCGTCCCTCTGGCGGCGGGAACCCCGGCACGGCGCGGAGGCGCCGAGCCGTGTCTCGACCTGGCATCGACGGTGTTTGCACCGCTGACCGGCACGCTGCGAGAGGTCAACGAGGTCAGCGCGCTGTGGCGGGCCTCGATGTTGGACGGCACGCCCGAGGTGCGCGTCGGCGCACGCGCCAGCGAACGTGCGTTCAAGGAACGCGCGCCATTCTTTAGCGTCCTGCACTTGGCCACGCACGGATTCTTCGCGGGGCACGCGTGCGGACCGCCCGTTCGGTCGACCCGCGGCGTCGGCGGGCTGGCGACGCCCGGTCGCACCGTGCCCGACCGGCCACTATCGCTGTCGGGCCTGGCGCTTGCCGGCGCGAACCGCCGGGCCCAGAGGCGTCCCGATGAGGACGATGGCATCCTCACGGCGGAGGAAGTCGCCACGCTTGAGCTCGACGGTGTCGAGTGGGCGGTCCTGTCGGCGTGTGACACCGGCGTAGGGGGGATCGAGGCCGGCGAAGGTGTGTTCGGACTGCGGCGGGCGTTCCAGATCGCTGGTGCCCGAACCGTCATCATGAGCTTGTGGTCAGTAGACGATCGCGCCACGGTGCGCTGGATGCAGGCCCTGTACGACGCCCGCTTCCGTCAACACCGCACCACCGCTCAGGCTGCGCACGATGCGAGCACGGCCGTGCTGCAGGAACGCCGCGCCCGCGGCCAGAGTACCCATCCGTTCTACTGGGCTCCGTTCGTCGCCGCCGGCGAGTGGCGCTGACCAACGCCCGGCAGGCCACTCCGCGTCGGGGTTGTTCGATCCGGTCGCGCCAGGCGTTGTAACTCTCTGACACGGCACAAGCGCCGGTCGGGAGTTCACCGTGCGACACATCACCCACGACACGCCGAGTGAGATTGACGATCCGAAGGCCTGGCTGGAAGCGAACGCCTCGGTCGTGGTGCGCGTGGTCGTGCACGTCTCGCGTCGCCGCAGACTGCGCGCTCAGGACGCCGACGAACTGCTCTCGCGCGTCTTTGTACACTTGGTCAAGGAGGACTACCGAGTGTTGCGCGCCTACCGCGCCACGTGCGCCTTCTCGACCTACCTGACGGTGGTGGTCGAGCGTCAGCTCCTCGACATGCGCTACGAGAGCTGGGGCAAATGGCGTCCGTCGGCCGCGGCG
>JANNIB010000467.1:0-5707 GCA_031404695.1 Acidobacteriota bacterium | reverse complement strand
GGCCGAGCAGCCGCTCGGCCCGCAGCACCACTGCGTCGCCGGGCACGGTGCGAATGACGAAGCCGGCGTGGCGCACCACCGCGCGCATGGCGTCGTTGTCGGCGAGCATGTCGCCGTAGAGACGGTGCAGCCCCAGCGCATGAGCTCGGGTGACGAGCTGCTGCATCATCGCGCGGCCGAGGCCCAGGCCCTGCCAGCGGTCCATCACGAGCAGCGCGATCTCGGCGGCCCCCGGCTCGGTGCGCGTGAGGCGCCCGAGCGCCAGCACCTCGGAGACGCCGTCGCCGGTCACGTGCTCCGCCACGATCGCCAGGCCGGCGGACGGATCCACGCGGCACGTCAACGACAGGCGTGAGTGCGTGATCCGCTGCTCGAGCGACGTGATGTGGAAGTAGCGCTGATAGACCGAGCGCATCGAGAGACCGGCGTGGAACGCCGCCATGCGCGACTCGTCGTCGGGGCGAATCGGCCGGATGACCACGCGCGTGCCGTCCGCGAGGGTCACCGCACTCTCGCCGGCGCGCGCCGTGCCGCTCGCATCCATGGTGATAGCATAGCGGGCGTTTCGGTCCCGCCGACCTACGTACCACCATGGCCCTTGTTGACGCTCTGCTTCCCGAGTTCGACCACGAGATTGCGACCACGCGGCGGCTGCTCAGTCGACTGCCCGACGACCAGCTCACCTGGCAGCCGCATCCGAAGAGCTGGACGCTGGCCACGCTGGCGGAACACATCGGCCAGCTTGGCGTGTGGGGCCGGCTTACCCTCAGCCAGCCGTTGGTGGACCTCGAGACGATGACCCGGCCGTCCGACTACCAACCGCTGGCGTCGAAGGCGGCCCTGCTCGCCCACTTCGACACGGAAATGGCCGGCGCGCGCGCCGCGCTGGCCGGCCGCAGCGATGCCGAGCTGATGGCGCCCTGGACGCTGCGCCGCGGTCAGCAGGAATTCTTCACGATGCCGAAGGCCTCGTGCTGGCGCACCTTCGTGATGAACCACCTGATTCACCATCGCGGACAACTCAGCGTCTACCTGCGGCAACTCGACGTCGCGCTGCCGTCGATTTACGGACCGAGTGCCGACGAAGCCATCTGACGACGCGCGGCTGTCGCCCGCGCTCGTGGGCCTGGGCGGGCTGCTCTTCGCGCTGGTGGCGACGCTCAACGCCGGCGGCTATCGCTACGGCGCCGCCGATCAGGCCTTCTACATCCCGGCCATCCTGCACCAGCTCGACCCGGCGCTCTATCCGCGTGACTGGGCGATGATCGGCGCGCAGGGCCGTTTCTTCCTCGTAGACGAGATCGGTGCGGCGCTGGTTGCCATGACCGGCCTGTCCCTGCCGGTGTGGTTCGCCGTCGCCCAGGTGGCGACGCTCGCCGCGCTCTACGCCGGCGCGGTCGCGCTCGGTCGCGCGATGCTCACGACGCCGTGGGCACTCACGGCGTGGATTGCGGCGCTCACGCTGAGGCATCGCATCGCGAAGACCGGCGCCAACACGCTCGAGGGCTACTTCCATCCGCGGATGCTGGTCTTCGGCATCGGCCTGCTGGCGCTGGCCGACGTGCTGCGTGGACGGCGCGGGCGTCCGCTGGTGCTGCTGGCCGCCGCTGCGGCGCTGCATCCGACCACCGCCGCGCTCTTCGTGGCCATCGCCGTGGTGGCGGTGGCGGTGAGCGAAGCGCGTCTTCGCCGGCCTGCGCTCGTCGCGGCGCTGGGTGCCGCCGCGGTCGGCGCGGCCGCGGTGGCCGCCGGGCTCACGCCGTTCGACTTCACGCCAATGGATGCCACGTGGCGGGCGCTGGTCGCGACCAAGGATTACACGTTCCCGACGACGTGGTCGGCCTCGACGTGGGCCACCAACCTCGCTGCGCCACTCGTGCTCGGGGCCACGGCGTGGGCCCGGCATCGGGATGGCGCGCTGTCGTCGCGCGAACTCGGCCTGGTCGCGGGCTGCCTCGCGCTCGTCGTGGGCTTCCTCGGATCATTGCCCTTCATCGCCGCCGGGGTGCCCATCGCGGTGCAGCTCCAGACCTCGCGCGCGTTCTGGCCGGTCGAGATCGTGGCCACCTTGTTCCTCGTGTGGTGGCTCGTCGATCGCCCGGCCGCCAATGGCCGCGCCGCTTTCGCCCGCGGCATCGCCGTGCTGCTCGTCGCAGTTGGTGTCGCGCGCGGGCTCTACGTGGGCTTCGTCGAGAGCCCGGATCGGCCGACGTTCACCTTCGACCTGCCCGATGACGACTGGGGTCGGGCCCTGGCCTGGATTCGCACCGCCACACCAGCCGAGGCCTACGTGCTCGCCGATCCAGGACACGCGTGGAAGCCGGGGATGGGCACGGCAATGCGCATCGGCGCCGCGCGCGATGTGTATCTCGAAGAAACCAAAGACGTGGCGATGGCGATGTATTCACGCGAGGCCGCCCACCGCGTGGCCGCGCGTATCGAGGCCACCCAGGGCTTCGACGCGCTGTCGGCCGACGCCCTGCGCGCGTTCGCCGCCCGGGAAGGGCTCACGCACCTGGTCACGACCCGCGCGCTCGACCTCCCGCTGGCGCACCGCGCCGGCACCATCAGTGTCTACCGGCTCACGCCCTGACGCGCCCTAACGCGCGTGACGCGCGAGCCGGCTGTCGAGCAGGCGCCGCACATCGGGCCATTCCTCCGCGAGCACGCTGTAGACGACCGTGTCGCGCACGGATCCGTCGCGGCGCGGCTGGAAGCGCCGCAGCACCCCGTCCTTGTGAGCACCGAGCGCCTCGATGGCGCGCTGCGAGCGTTGATTGAAGCGGTCGGTACGCAGGCCCACCGCCTGACACCCGAGGGTCTCGAAGGCGTGCGCGAAGAGCATCCGCTTGCAGACGGAGTTAACGTGCGTGCGCTGCCACGACGCGCCGTACCACGTGTAACCGATTTCCACCCGGTCGATGCGCGGCACGATGTCGTGATAGCTGGTCGAGCCGATGACCGAGCCGCTGGCCAGATCGCGCACCGCCCAGGCGAAGCGATGGCCCTCGTGCCAGGCCGCCAGGGCGGTCTCGATGTAGCTGGTGGTTTCGCCGGGCGCCGGCACGGTCGTGTACCAGAGCTCCCACAGGCGGCCGTCGGCCGCCGCCGCTTCGAGCTCGTCGTGATGGGCGAGGTTCAGGGGTTCGAGGCGGACGCCCCGGTCTTCCAGCGTGACGGGTTCGACACGGATCACGGCGCGGCTCCTGGCGATATCTTGGTCCGGAATCCGGCCGGATGCGCTGCTATACTCCGGCCGATCGCCGGAGCATCCGGCAGGAGGATCCTCAATGGCCGCCAACGTCTCGCGCCGCAACTTCGCCAAGCTGTTCGCCGTCGGAGGCTCCGCGGCGCTGCTGTCGGACCCGATCTTCGCGCGCGAGATGGCCTCCGTCGGCGACATCCTGCCCGCCGGCCCGTCGGCTGGTGAGCCGTTCTGGAAGAGCGTGCGCGAGCAATTCGTGATGCCTCCGGATCTCGCCGTGATGAACGCCGCCAACCTGTGCCCGGCCTCACGTCCCGCCGCCGAGGCGCTGACCCGCGAGTCCAAGAGCGTCGACAGCGATCCGTCGCCGGCCAACCGCGCCCGCCTGATGCCGGAAAAGGAAGCCACGCGGGTGGCGCTGGCCGAGTTCCTGCGCGTCACGCCGGACGAGATCATCATCACGCGCAACACCAGCGAGTCGAACAACATGGTGTCGAACGGCCTCGACCTCAAGGCCGGCGACGAAGTGCTGCTGCACGAAGACAACCACCCGAGCAACCTGGTGGCGTGGCAGGAAAAGGCGAAGCGCTTCGGCTTCTCGGTGGTCATCGTGCCGCAGAAGAACCCGCACCCCGGCGCCGAGTATTACGTCGAGGCATTCACGAAGGCCATCACGCCGCGCACGAAGGTGCTGTCGGTCACCCATCTCACGAGCACGGTCGGCGACATCATGCCGGCAAAGGAGCTGGCGGCGCTGGCGCGCTCGCGCGGCATCCTCTTCCTGCTCGACGGCGCCCAGAGCTTCGGCCTGCTCGACGTGAACCTGGCCGACATCCAGCCCGACTTCTATTCCGGCAGCTCGCACAAGTGGCCGTGCGGCGCCCGCGAGTGCGGCGTGCTCTACGTGAATAGGTCCGCGCAGGCCAAGCTCTGGCCCAGCGTCTACAGCGCCTATCCGGGAGGCGTCGGCTTCTCGAAGACCTTCGAGAGCTTCGGCCAGCGCGACGAAGCGACCATGATCGCCATGCACGAGGCGCTCACCTTCCAGACCAAGGTGGGCCGCGCCGCTATCGAGAAGCGCTCACGCGATCTCACGACCCAGATCATGACCGGCCTGGCGAAGATTCCGGGCATCACCAACTGGACCTCGCCGGTGGCCGAGCGGCGCGTCGCCGTCGTGTCGTTCGTGCCCGGCACGCTCGACGCCAACAAGCTGGCCGCGGCGCTCTATACCAACGACCGCATCGGCATCACGACGCGCGGCGGCAAGGATCGGCCCGGCATCCGCGTCTCGCCGCACTTCTACAACAGCCCTGCCGAAGTGGACAAGTTCGTCGGCGCAGTGGCGAAGTATATGAAGAGCGGGATCTAAGGCGGGGCTCGGGGCTCGGGGCTCGGATAAGAGGCTGGCACATGCGCACGACATCTCTCACGTGGGCCATCGCCGTGGCCGCCCTGGCGATGGTCGCCGGTACGATGAGCGCCTCCGGGGCGCAGCCGGCGCCGGCGGCGCCTGTCACCTTCTCGAGAGACGTCGCGCCGATCTTCAATCGCAGCTGCGTCTCGTGCCACCGCCCGGGCGAGATCGCGCCGATGTCGCTGACCACCTACGAGGCGGCACGTCCGTGGGCGAAGTCAATCCGTGCCGCCGTGGCCTCGCGCGTCATGCCGCCGTGGTACGCCGACCCGGCGCATGGCAGCTTCGCCAACGACCCGCGACTGTCGGAGCGCGACCTGGCGACGCTGGTGGCGTGGGTAGACGGTGGCGCGCCTGAAGGCGATCGGCGCGATCTGCCGCTGTCGCCCGTGTCGGGCGACGGCTGGACGCTCGGCGCCCCCGACACGGTGCTGTCGATGACGGCGCCGGCGCAGGTGCCCGCCAGTGGCACGCGCATCATCGCCGACTACTCCATCCAGCCGCTGGTCTTCACCGAAGACACCTACGTGCGCGCAATCGAAGTGCTACCGTCCAACCGCGCGGTCACGCACCACGCGATCGTCAACGTGAAGGACGCCTCGGGCACGCAGCGCATCGGCGGCTACCAGCCGGGAGGCGCCACCACTGTGTACCCGGAGGGTCTGGTGCGGCTCATTCCGAAGGGCGCGTCACTCGCGCTCAACATGCACTACAACCCGAAGGGCACCCCTCAGCAGGACACGACGCGCATCGGTCTCACCCGCGCCGCCGGCCGCATCGACAAGGTGGTGCGCACGGCCATGTCTGGCACGCGTGCTCTCGACATCCCTGCGGGCGCTGCTGACTACGAAGCGGTCGGCACGCCGTACGTCTTCGCCGACGACTGCCACATCATCAGCCTGCTGCCGCGCATGAACGAACGCGGCAAGGACTACCGCTACACGCTGGTCTACCCCGACGGCCGCTCCGTGGTGCTGCTGAACGTGCCGAAGTTCAATCCCGACTGGCAGCCGAGCTACGTGCTCAAGCAGGCCATCGCCGCCCCGAAAGGGAGCCGGCTGGAGACGTTGGCGCACTTCGACAAC
>JANNIB010000466.1:0-14283 GCA_031404695.1 Acidobacteriota bacterium | reverse complement strand
GCGAATCGAACGCGTCGCCGGTGTGATGAGGCCTTGCGCGAGCAGGATGTCGTAGCGGCTGGCGTGGGCCGGAATCGGCATCAGCAGCGCCACCACACGGCCGTGTTCGGTGACCTGCATGGCGACGCCCTGCTTCACCCGGTCGAGATACACGCTCAGGTTCTGGCGCAGCTCGCGCACGCCGACCATGACGGGGTGGACGTTGCCGGAGGCATCAGCGGCATCGGCGCGGGCGCGCGCCACGGGTGGCTTGTGCGGCACAGCTGGCTGAGGCGGCGGCGCCGCCGGACGGGCCTTCGCACTGCTCGAGCGCGCCGGACGCTTTGCCGCACGCTTCCTGGCTTGGACCGTGGATGAGGTCGCCATGTAGCACACGGTAGCACAGGCGCCGCAGCGGGTCCAGCGCGGGCGGGCGTGCCTTCGAACCTCGACGCCGGACGGCGGCATCATAAGGACGCATGCCCAACGTCTCTGTGAAGGTCTTCAACCGTCAAGGCGAGCTGGTGGGTCCGCTCGTCGTACCCCGCGTGGAGAAGAGCGACGCCGAGTGGCGCGCCCAGCTCACGCCCGAGCAGTTCCAGGTCGCCCGCTCGCAGGGAACCGAGCGGCCGTTCTGCGGCGCGCTGCTCGACAACAAGGCCGACGGCGTCTACGCCTGCGTGTGCTGCGGGCTGCCGCTCTTTGCGTCGAACGCCAAGTTCGAATCAGGCACCGGCTGGCCGAGCTTCTTCCAGCCGATCGCCGACGAGAACGTCGCCACCGAGACCGATCGCAGCTACGGGATGCTGCGCGTCGAGATCAACTGTGCGCGCTGCGACGGCCATCTGGGCCACGTCTTCTCCGACGGCCCCCGTCCGACCGGCCAGCGCCACTGCGTCAACTCGGAGTCGCTGGTCTTCGTGGACGCCGGGGATCTGGCCGACCTGGCAGATCCTGCCACCGATTTGTAACGGGGTCTGTCACGGTGACGGTTTGTCACGGCCAGGTGACGGTGACAGACCCCGTTACAATCCGTGACCGTGACAGACCCCGTTACAAATGGCGGGGTCAGGGCTTGAACGGCTGCGGGCGCGGCGTCGCATCCGACGACGGCGGCAGCAGCGGCATCGGGAACACCGGCTGGTCGCCGGTCAGCGCTTCAGGAACGCGACGATGGTCGCTGTCTCGTGCGACGTATAGCGCCGTCCGATCTGGATGCGTCCCATGACCTCCACCGACTCGGCGAAGGTTTCGGCGGCGCCGTCGTGGAAGTAGGGATAGGTCAACTCGACGCTCCTGAGCGTCGGCACCTTGAAGTTGAAGCGGTCGGCGTCTTTGCCGGTCACCGCCACCCGTCCCTCGGCCGGGTTGTCGGTCTTGTACGGCTCCACGATGCCCATCTTCTTGAACGCCGCGCCGCCGGCCTCCGGTCCGTTGTGGCAGGCCGTGCAGCCGCTGGCCTTGAAGAGCGCGTAGCCCGACTGCTCCTCGAGGGTCAGCGCAAGCCGGTCGCCCTTCGTCGCTGCCGCCCATGCTCAGGTTGTGTCACGAGTTGCAGCTGATGAACCCCGACCGCGACAGGCGCGGGTCGAAGCAGAGCTTCTTGCCCAGTCCCACCAGGGCCGGGCGCGTGACGCGCGCCGGTTCGATCGGGGTGATGGGCTCCCGGGCCGGCGACTGCTGGCCTGTGAGCGGCGCCACGAGGGCGGTTGCGAAGAGGGCCACCGAAGTGGCGAAGAGTTTCAGGTCCACCAGCAGCGCTCCTGACCGGCCGGCGTCGCAGCCAGCTACCGTCTGGCGCTGCACGACATGTGCCGCGGCGGTCCGGGAAGACGGCACCGGACGCGCGCCGGCGACGCCCGGGGTCGAAGGCTCGCGCGCGAAGTTCTTCCCATCAGGCGCCGGGAAATCCTTCTTGGCGGCGCCGCCGACGCCCGCGGCCCTCGAAGTGACGCGGGAAATGGCGGCGGCCGGTCAGGTCGGACTGGCACGTCCTGTGCTCCACCATGCTCATCGACTTGTGCAGCCTCGCCAGACTGCCACCCGCCCTGTAGCGACGACAAGGGGGTCACATGCTCACGCCGCCCACGATATGGGAACACGCCGCCCTCCTCGGGCACTCCCGGCGCGACTTCCTCAAGTTCTGCTCCTGGCTGGCCGCGGCGGCCGGTCTCGAATCCTCCCAGGTGGGCCAGGTGGTCCACGCCCTCGAAACCAAGCCCCGGCTCCCGGTGGTCTGGTTCCATTTCCAGGAATGCACCTGCTGCAGCGAGTCGTTCATCCGCTCGTCGCACCCGATCGTGTCGGACGTCATCCTCGACAAGATCTCGCTCGACTACACCGAGACGCTGCAGGCGGCGGCCGGCCACCAGGCCGAAGCGGCCCTGCACGAGACGATGAAGAAGCACCACGGCCAGTACCTGATGCTCGTGGAAGGCTCCATTCCCACCGGCGAGGACGGCGCCTACTGCTGCATCGGCGGACGCACGGCCCTCGACATCTGCCGTGAGGCGGCCGAGGGCGCCAAGGCCATCATCGCGTGGGGGAGCTGCGCTTCGAACGGCTGCATCCAGGCCGCCAAGCCCAACCCCACGGGCGCCACGCCCATCCACAAGCTCATCACCGGCAAGCCCATCATCAAGGTGCCCGGCTGCCCGCCAATCGGCGAGGTCATGGCGGCCACCGTCGTGCACCTGCTCGCATTCGACACCATTCCCAAACTCGACCGCGTGGGCCGTCCGCTGGCGTTCTACTCGCGCCGCGTGCACGACACCTGCTACCGCCGTCCGAACTACGACGCCGGGCTGTTCGTGGAGTCGTGGGACGACGACAACGCGCGCAAGGGCTACTGCCTCTACAAGATGGGCTGCCGCGGGCCGTCCACCTACAACGCCTGCGCCGTCACCGGCTGGAACGGCGGCGTCAGCTTCCCGATCAAGAGCGGCCACGGCTGCATCGGCTGCTCGGAAGAGAACTTCTGGGACAACGGCCCCTTCTACAACAGCCTCACCAACCTTCCCGGGTTCGGCATCGAGTCGACGGCCGACCGTGTGGGACTCGCCGCCGGCGTGGTCACCGCCGCCGCCGGTATCGCCGCCCACGCCGCCCTCACCGCCGCGCGCAAGGGTGGGGTGATCGGCGAACAGGAACGCGACGCGAAAGAATCGTAGGAGGCCCCCATGGCCAGCCGCATCGTCATCGATCCTGTCACGCGCATCGAAGGACACCTGCGCATCGAGATCGCCGTGCAGGACGGCGTCGTCACCGACGCCTTCAGTTCCGGCACCATGGTGCGCGGCTTCGAGCTGATTCTGAAGGGCCGCGATCCACGCGATGCCTGGGCCTTCGTGGAACGCGCCTGCGGCGTCTGCACCACCGTCCACGCGCTCGCCTCGGTGCGCGCGGTGGAAGACGCGCTCCACATCACGGTGCCGCCCAACGCCGATCTGATCCGCAACCTGATGTTCTGCGCGCAGTACCTGCAGGACCACGTCGTGCACTTCTACCACCTGCACGCGCTCGACTGGGTGGACGTGGTCAGCGCGCTGTCGGCCGATCCGAAAAAGACCTCGGAGCTGGCGCAGAGCCTGTCGAACTGGCCCAAGTCGTCGCCGGGCTATTTCTCGGACCTGCAGAAGCGCCTCAAGACGTTCGTCGACAGCGGGCAGCTGGGCATCTTCGCCAACGCCTATTGGGGCCATTCCGCCTACAAGCTGCCCAAAGAGGTGAACCTCATCGGCGTGGCGCACTACCTCGAGGCGCTCGAGTGGCAGAAGGAGATCGTCAAGGTTCATACGATCTTCGGCGGCAAGAACCCGCACCCGAACTACCTGGTAGGCGGCGTGCCGTGTTCGCTCAACATCGACGAGGCCAATGCGATCAACGCCGAACGCCTGTCGATGGTGGCCAAGCTGTTCGACGACGCGCAGCAGTTCGTCGAGCAGGTCTACATCCCCGACCTGCTGGCGATGGCGTCGTTCTACAAGGACTGGGGCGCGATCGGCGGCGGGCTCAGCAACTACATGGCCTACGGCGATCTCCCGGTCAACGGCTACGCCGATGTGACGAGCTTCAAGTTCCCGCGCGGCATCATCCTCAACCGCAACCTCGCCGAGGTGCTGCCGGTCGACGGCAAGGACCCGATGCAGGTGCAGGAGTTCGTCAACAACTCCTGGTACGACTACGCGGCCGGCGACGGCACCGGCCTGCACCCGTGGGACGGCGAGACCACGCTGCACTACACCGGTCCGAAGCCGCCCTACGAGGAACTCGACGTCACGCAGAAGTACTCGTGGCTCAAGACGCCGCGCTGGAAGGGCCAGCCGATGGAAGTGGGCCCGCTCGCCCGCCTGCTGGTCGCCTACGCGTCGGGCAGCCAGGAAGTGAAAGAGGTCGTCGACTCCACGCTCAAGACGCTGAACGTGCCGGTCACCGCGCTCTATTCCACGCTCGGACGCACGGCCGCCCGCGGCCTCGAGACCAAGCTCATCGCCGGCTGGGCGAAGGAGTTTTACAACCAGCTCATCGCCAACATCAAGCGGGGCGAAGTGCGCACCGCCGACACCACACGCTGGGAACCGGCCTCCTGGCCGGCCGAGGCCCGGGGCGTCGGGCTCAGCGAAGCGCCGCGCGGCGCGCTCGCGCACTGGATCGTGATCCGCGACCAGAAGATCGACAACTACCAGCTGGTCGTGCCCAGCACCTGGAACGCCTCGCCGCGAGACGCGCAGGGTCAGCGGTCGGCGTATGAGGCGGCGCTCGTGGGCACGCCAATCGCCAATCCCGATCAGCCGGTGGAGGTGCTGCGCACGATCCACTCGTTCGACCCGTGCCTGGCGTGCGCCGTCCACATCCACGACGAGCACGGCAGCACCGTGCACCGGCTCGAGACGTTCTGACGGAGGCAGGCCATGTCGAAGCACATCTTCCGGCGCGTCTACCTGTGGGAATGGCCGGTGCGGATCTACCACTGGATCACGGCCGCCGCCGTCACGGTGCTGGCCGGATCGGGTCTGCTCATCGGCGCCCCCGTGGCGTTCATGTCGACCCACGATGCCTCCGGCGGCTACTGGTTCGGCACCGTGCGCTTCCTGCACTTCGCGGCCGCGTATCTCTTCTTCTTCGCGCTGGTGCTCCGCGTCTACTGGCTGCTGGTCGGGAACAGGTACGCGCGCTGGTCGGCCTTCATTCCTGTGGGACGCTTCGGCGCGTTCTTCCGTGAGATGTGGGCCGTCATCCGCACCGACGTGCTGCAACTGCAGAAGCCGCCGCTCGACTTCGTGGGCCACAACCCGGTGGCGGCGACGACCTATCTCGTCATCTTCCTGCTGAGCGTCTTCCAGATCGCCACCGGCTTCGCGCTCTACGCGCCGATGAGCGGGTCGTGGCTGCCGGGCCTCTTCGCGTGGGTGTCGCCGCTCATGGGCGGCGATGCCAACGTGCGGATCTGGCATCACGCCGGCACCTGGGCGTTCCTGCTCTTCGCCGTGGTCCACGTCTATCTCGTGCTCTTCCACGACGTCGTGGAGTCGCGGGGCGAGCTGTCGTCCATGGTGGGCGGCTCACGGTTCGTCGAGCACGAGTAGGGAGTCGGTCGATGGCCACCCGTCTCGTGCTCGGAATCGGCAACCTGTTGATGGGCGACGAGGGTGTCGGCGTGCGCGCCATCGAGTATCTGCAGGGCGAGACGTGGCCGGAAGGCGTCACGCTGGTGGACGGCGGCACCGGCGGCTTCCACCTGCTCGACTACCTGTCGTCTGACTCGCCGCTGGTCATGATCGACGCGACCATGGACGGCCAGCCGGCCGGCACGGTGTCGACGCTGCGTCCGCGCTACGCCTCGGACTTTCCGCGGGCGTTGACCGCGCACGACATCGGCCTGCGCGATCTCGTCGAAGCGGCGCAGCTCACCGGCGCGCTGCCAGCCATCGATCTCGTGACCGTGTCGATCGACGAGATCCGGCCGATGCACCTGACCCTGTCGGCGCCAGTGCAGGCGTCGCTCCCGGCCGTCCGGGAGGCCGTGCGCGCCGCGCTGGCGCGGCAGGAGGCGCTCAGCCATGCATGAACTCGCCGTGGCGCAGGAAATTCTGGCCCTCGTGCAACGCCACGTCCCGGGTGACCAGGCGTCGCTGGTGCGGGCCGTGCGCGTGCGCGTCGGCGACCTGGCCGGCGTCGTGCCCGACTCGCTGGAGTTCTGTTTCAGCGCGGTCGTCGCCGGCACGGCGTGGCAGGGCGCCGCGCTCGTGATGACGCGGGTGCCGGCCGAGGCCTGCTGCATGGCCTGTACGGCCGTGTTTCCCACGCAGGCGCCCGGCGCCGGGTGTCCGTCGTGCGGCGGCGGTCAGGTACGGATGGTGCGCGGCCAGGAACTCCACGTGGACGCGGTCGATCTGGCCGACGACGACGTCGAGGGGCGCGCCCCGGGCGGAGGGGAGGTGGCGGTGACATGAGTGTCGTCACCATCGAACGGAAAGTGCTCGAGAAGAACGACGCGTTCGCGGCCACCAACCGTGATGCGCTCGTGCGTCACGGCGTGTTCACCATCAACATGATGAGTTCACCGGGGGCGGGGAAGACGACCCTGCTCGAACGCACCATCGCGCACCTCGACGGCCGCCTTCGCCTGGCGGTCGTGGAAGGGGACGTGCAGACCGACCTCGATGCCCGGCGGGTGGCGAAGTACGGCGTGCCCGTGGTGCAGATCGTGACCAACGGCGGCTGCCACCTCGAAGCACGCCTCGTGCAGGACGCGCTGGCCCGCCTCGACCTGTCCACCACCGACGTGCTCGTCATCGAGAACGTCGGCAACCTCGTGTGCCCGGCCAACTTCGACCTCGGCGAAGACCTCAAGGTAGTCGTGCTGAGTGTCACCGAGGGCGACGACAAGCCGCTCAAGTACCCGGCGATGTTCCAGCGCGCCTCGGTGCTCATCATCAACAAGGTCGATCTGGTGCCGTACGTGGACGCCGATGTCGCCACGATCCGCCACCACGCGCGCCTGACCAATCCCGACCTCCAGATGTTCGAGACCTCGTGCCGAACGGGCGAGGGGATCGCCGAATGGGCCGACTGGCTGGCGGCGCAGGCCGGGGGGCGGCGTGGCTGAGCGGCTGCGGCTGGTCGTGCGCGGCGCGGTGCAGGGGGTCGGTTTCCGGCCCTTCGTCTACCGGCTGGCGCGCGAACGGCAGGTGCGGGGCTGGTGCCAGAACACCGCGCGCGGCGTGGTCATCGAAGTGGAGGGCGAGCGCGACCGGCTCGACGACTTCCGGCGGGCTCTCGAGCGCGAACCGCCGCCGCGGGCGGCCATCCAGGGGATCGATGCGTCGTGGCTGGATGTCGCCGACCTGACCGAGTTCGCCATTCACGACAGCGACGACTCGGAGCCGCCGAGCGCCGTCGTGATGCCCGACATCGCCCTCTGCGAATCGTGCCGCGGCGAACTGCTCGACCCGAACAACCGGCGCTATCGCTATCCGTTCATCAACTGCACCAACTGCGGCCCGCGCTTCAGCATCATCGACCGGCTGCCGTACGACCGTGCACACACGTCGATGCGCGACTTCGTCATGTGCCAGGCCTGCGATCGTGAGTACCACGACCCGCTCGACCGGCGCTTCCACGCCGAGCCGAACGCCTGTCCCGTCTGCGGGCCGCAGGTGGCGCTGTGGGACGCCACCGGCGCCGTCGTCGCCCGGCGCGACAAAGCGGTCATGGCCGCCGCCAATGCCCTGCGCGCCGGACAGATCGTGGCCGTCAAGGGCCTGGGCGGCTTCCAGCTGCTGGTGGACGCCACCGACGAGGTGGCCGTGCAGCGGCTGCGTACCCGCAAGCACCGCGAGGAGAAGCCGTTTGCCATCATGTGCCCCGACCTCGAGAGCGCGCACCAGCACGCGCGGATCGGTCCCGATGAGGCGCGCCTGTTGTCGTCGCCCGAGGCGCCGATCGTGCTCGTGGACGCGCGTGACGACGGCCCGCGCACGCTGGCGCCCTCGGTGGCGCCGGGCAGCCGTCAGCTCGGCGTGATGCTGCCGTATACGCCGCTGCACGTGCTGCTGATGCGCGATCTGCGGCGGCCGATCGTGGCGACCAGCGGCAACCTGGCCGAGGAGCCCATCTGCATCGACGAACACGAAGTGTTGTCGCGGCTGGGCGGCATTGCCGACGCGTTTGTCGTGCACAACCGCCCGATCGTGCGTCACGTGGACGACTCGGTCGTGCGCGTCGTCGGGTCGCGGCCGCTGATGCTGCGCCGGGCCCGCGGCTACGCGCCGTGGCCGATCGACGTCGATGCCGAGTGGCCGCCAGTGCTCGGCGTGGGCGCCCACCTCAAGAACACGGTCGCCGTCACGGCCGGTCGTCATGTCGTGGTCAGTCAGCACATCGGGGATCTGGCGACCGCGCCGGCGCTCGACGCGTTCCGCGCCGCCATCGACAGCCTGTCGCGGCTCTACGACGCCCGGCCGACAGCCGTGGCGGTGGACCTGCATCCCGACTACGCCTCCACCCAACACGGACGGGCGCTCGGCGTGCCGGTGTTCGCGGTGCAGCACCACTACGCGCACCTGGCCGCCTGCATGGCCGACAACGGCCTGGTCGGCCGGGTGGCCGGTGCGGTGTGGGATGGCAGCGGCTGCGGCACCGATGGCACGGTGTGGGGCGGCGAGTTCCTGCGAACCACCGAGACCGGCTTCGAACGTCTGGCCTGCCTGCGGCCCTTCCGCCTGCCCGGCGGGGAGTCGGCCGTGCGCGAACCGCGGCGTGCGGCGCTGGGGCTGCTGACGGCCTGCGGCGGCGAGGCGTTGTCGCGCTGGCGCCGCCTCCAGCCGGCGGCGTTCGGCGACGAGGAATGGCGCGTGCTGGCCCGGGTGACCGCGCGCGGGTTGAACGCGCCGGTGACGTCGAGCATCGGCCGCCTGATCGATGCCACGGCGGCCATCATGGGCGTGCGGCAGGTGATGCGCTTCGAGGGCCAGGCAGCGATGCAACTCGAACAGCTCATCGCGCCGGGGGTGCACGACGGGTATCCCCTGCCGCTGACCCCGGCCGATCGCGCCTGGCGGCTCGGCTCATGGCAGGCCCCGGCGCTGGTGGCGGACTGGGCGCCGCTGGTCGACGCGCTGCTCACCGACGTCGAGGCCGCGACGCCCGTCGGCGTGATGGCGGCGCGGCTGCACAACGCGCTGGCCGAGACGGCGGTCGCAGTGGCGCTGGCGTACGGCGAACCGCGCCTGCTGCTGACCGGCGGTTGCTTCCAGAATCGTTATCTCACCGAACAGACGGCGTCGCGGCTCGACGCCGCCGGCGTGCGCCCGTACTGGCATCAGCGGCTGCCGCCGAACGACGGCGGGATCGCCGCCGGCCAGATCGTGGCGTGGCAGCGGGCCCGATCGGCCGTCGATCGCGGCCGTGGGCGGGGGCGACGCGGCAATGCCATGACCAATGGCGACACCGTGGTCACGCGCTAGACACTCGTCTGGCGCCACAGGGAGACTCACCATGTGTCTGGCCGTACCGGGACGAATTCTCAGTATCGAGGGCGACGATCCGGTGCTGCGCGCGGGACGCGTGGACTTTGCCGGCATCGTCAAGCGCGTGAACCTGAGCTATGTGCCCGAGGCGGCCGTGGGTGACTACGTGCTCGTGCACGTGGGCTTCGCCATCTCGACGGTGGACGAAGCGGAAGCGCGGCAGGTGTTCGCGTATCTCAAGGAGATGGGCGACCTGGCGGAGATCGAAGAGGGAGGCCCGTCATGAAGTTCATGGACGAGTACCGCGACGGCGCCGCCGCCCGCCAGTTCGCCGACGCGCTGGCCCGCCTCACCACCCGGCCGTGGACGCTGATGGAAGTCTGCGGCGGCCAGACCCACGCCATCGTCAAGTTCGGCATCGACGCGCTGCTGCCTCCGGCGGTCACGCTGGTGCACGGTCCTGGCTGTCCGGTGTGCGTCACGCCGCTCGAGATCATCGAGAAGGCGATCGAGATCGCGTCGCGGCCGGAGGTCATCTTCTGCTCGTTCGGCGACATGCTGCGCGTGCCCGGCACGTCCACCGACCTGCTGAGCGTGAAGGCCCGTGGCGGCGACGTGCGGATCGTCTACTCGCCGCTCGATGCGGTCGATCTGGCCCGCGCGCACCCCGCGAAGCAGGTCGTGTTTTTCGCCGTCGGCTTCGAGACCACCGCGCCCGCCAATGCGATGGCGGTCTTCCAGGCGGCGCGAGGTGGCGTGACGAACTTCTCGGTGCTGACCTCACACGTGCTGGTGCCGCCGGCGATGGAGGCGATCCTGTCCTCCTCCGAGTGCCTCGTGCAGGGCTTCCTCGCGGCCGGCCATGTCTGCGCCGTGATGGGCTACACGGAATACGAGCCGATCGTGCGCCGCTTCAAGGTGCCGGTCGTGGTGACCGGCTTCGAGCCGCTCGACATCCTGCAGGGTGTCTACATGTGCGTGAAGCAGCTCGAGGAAGGGCGGGCCGAGGTCGAGAACCAGTACACGCGCGCGGTCAGACGCGAGGGCAACGTGCCGGCGCGCCAGCTGGTGTCGGAGGTCTTTCAGGTGGTGCCGCGCAAGTGGCGCGGCGTGGGCGAGATACCGCAGAGCGGGTTGGGCCTGGCCCCGGCCTATCGCGACTTCGACGCGGAGCAACGCTTCGGCCTGGCCGACCAGACCACCGACGAGCCCACCGAGTGCCAGAGCGGCCGCATCATGCAGGGGCTCATCAAGCCCCCGGAGTGTCCGGCGTTCGGCAGCCGCTGCACGCCGGAGCTGCCGCTGGGTGCCACGATGGTGTCGTCGGAAGGCGCCTGCGCGGCCTACTACCGCTACCGGCGCCTGGGAGGCGCGACCACGCCGTCGCTGGCGGATGCCGCAACCGCGGTGCCCGTGGAGGTGCGCGTTGGGGGCTGATGGCTTCAACGGCGCGGTGTGCCCGATTCCGATCGGCCGCTACCCCGAAGTGCAGCTCGCACACGGCGGGGGCGGCCGGCTCACGAATCAGCTCATCGACGACCTGTTCATTCCGGCCTTCGGCAATCCCGCGCTCGGCGCCAGACACGACGGCGCGCGGCTGGAACTGGGCGGCGCGCGGCTGGCTTTCTCCACCGATTCCTATGTCGTGAGGCCGCTCTTCTTTCCCGGCAGCGACATCGGCGCGCTGGCGGTGAACGGCACCGTGAACGACCTGGCGATGTGCGGGGCGCGTCCGAAGCACCTGTCGTGCGGCTTCATCATCGAAGAAGGTCTGCCGATGGAGACGCTGTGGCGGGTCGTGCAGTCGATGCGCGCGTCGGCGGACGCGGCGGGCGTCACGGTGGTCACCGGCGACACCAAGGTGGTCGATCGCGGCAAGGGCGACGGGCTGTATGTGAACACGGCCGGCGTGGGTCTCATCGAACATACGCGGGTGATTGCGCCGATGAGCGTGCGTGGCGGCGACGTCGTGCTCCTCTCCGGCGACATCGGTCGGCACGGCATGGCGGTGATGGCCGCGCGCGAAGGGCTGGAGTTCGAGTCGGCCATCGAGAGCGACTGCGCGCCGCTGGTGGCGCCGGCGTTGGCCCTGCTCGACGCCGGCCTCGACGTCCACTGCATGCGCGACCTGACGCGCGGCGGCCTGGCCAGCGCGATGGTGGAGATCGCCGCGGCGTCGGGGCTGCACCTGCACCTCGATGAACCGGCCATCCCCGTGCGCGACGACGTCCGCGGCGCCTGCGAACTGCTCGGCCTCGACCCGTGTTACGTCGCCAACGAAGGACGCTTCGTCGTGATCCTGCCCGCCGGCGACGCCGACCGTGCGCTCGCCGTGCTGCGCGGCTTCGACGTCTCAGGCGGCGCGGTGCGGATCGGCGCCGTCGGCGACACCCAGGCCGGCCTGGTGACGATCCGCAGCAGCATCGGCGCCACCCGCGTCATGGACATGCTGAGCGGGGAACAGCTTCCCCGCATCTGCTGATTCCCGGGGACTGTCCCTATTCTGGCCGATGCGGGACTAGTCGCAGAAACTGCACGGCTCGGGGGCGCTACTCGACGCGCAACCCCACCGCCGGATCGACGCGCATCGCGCGCCTGGCCGCTGGCAGGCAGGCGCCGAGCGCGGCGACGAGCAGCAACGTGGCCGCCACCGCGATCGCGGTCGGATCGCTCGGCCTCACGCCGTAGAGCACGCGCGTGAGGGCGACGTCGGCCACCTGTACGAGCGCGATGCCGGCGACCAGTCCGCCGCCCACCAGCCACGCGCTCTGCCGCATCACGGCCGCGCCGACCTCGCGCGGCGTGGCGCCGAGCGTGAGGCGGATCGCAAGTTCGCGCGTGCGCAGCGCCACCGCCCATGAGAACAGCCCGTAGACGCCAAGCGCGGCCAGCAGCGCCGCCAGCGCGCCGAAGCCGATGAGCACCGACATCAGCAGCCGCGCCTCGGCGGTGGTGGCGGCCATGCGATCGCCCCACGAGCGCGCCGGCCCCATCGGCACCGCCGGCACCACCTGACGCAGCGCGCCGCGCACCGCGGCCTGTGCGGCCGCCAGATCGGTGGCGCGCACGGCGAGGAACACCTCCGAAAACGGAAACTGCCGCGTAGGG
Source organism: Acidobacteriota bacterium (assembly GCA_031404695.1). Taxonomy (GTDB): domain Bacteria; phylum Acidobacteriota; class Vicinamibacteria; order Vicinamibacterales; family UBA2999; genus CADEFD01. The sequence continues at coordinate 1,726 of JANNIB010000466.1, read as the reverse complement.
AAGTAGATGGCCGGCTCGACGTCCTGACCGAGCGGCGCGTTCTTCACGTCGCGCACGACGCCGACGATCTCGGCCGGATAGCCGTCGTGCTGGCCGCCCTGCCGAGCCATCAGATTGACGCCGAGCGGGCCGATGCCCGACGCCCAGTTGCGCACCACCGCGCCCACCGCGCCCTGCGGCAGGTAACGCGCGGCGAACGTCTCGTTCACCACCACGACGGCCGGCGCATTCGTGGTGTCGAAGGCGGTGAACGCGCGTCCCGATGCCAGCGTGGCGCCCATCGCCTCGAAGTAGCCGTCGCTCACGCTGTGCATCTGCGCCTGCGGCAGGTCCTCGATGCGCGGCGGCGCCGGCTGGCCGTCCACGCGAAACGGATTGCGCCAGCCCACCGCGAGTGGCAGGAAGTTGGCGCTGCCGGCCGACGCGACCTCTGGCTGCTGGCGGATCGCCTCGAGCAAGCGCGCGTGCGTGTCTGCGACCAGACGCCACGAGTCCCCGCGTGAGGCCCCGGCGGGCACGCCCACCGCGCGCGGCGTGAGCTGCACCGTGGTCGTGAGCGTGTCGTCGGCAGCCACGCCGGTGGGCGTGCGTGTCATCTGGCCGACGGTGCGCACGAGCAGCGCCGAGCTCACGAGCAGCGCGCAGGCCAGCGCCACCTCCGCGCCCACGAGCAGTCCGTAGATGCGCCGGGTGCCGCGCGAGCTGCCGCGTTCGCCCGACTTCAAGTCCGCGCCGGCGTCACGGTTGCGGGCCAGCAGCAGCGACGGCACCAGGCCGAACACGAACGTGGTCACCACCGCCACGCCGATGCTCACGCCGAGGGCGCGCGCGTTGATCCCGGCGTCGGCGAGGCGCGGAATCTCAACCGGCAGGAACGCCGACATGAGCGGCAGCGCCGCAGCCGCGGCCGCGATGCCGACGACGGCGCCGGCTACCGACAGCACCACGCTTTCCCACATCAGCTGCGCGATGATCTGCCGCGTCGACGCGCCCAGCGCAATCCGCACGGCCACTTCGCGTTCACGCGCGAGCGCTTTCGTGAGCAGCAGCGACGCCACGTTCAGCACGCCGATGACCAGCAGCAGGCCCACGGCGCCAAGCAGCACCATCAGCGCCGGGCGGTAGTCGCCGAGCTGCTCGTCGATGAGCGGGATGAGGCGCGCGTTCCAGCCGGCGTTGGTCTCGCGGAAGTCGGCCTGCAGGCGCAGCCCGAGCGCGTGCGTGGCCGCCTGTGCTTCGGCGAGCGTCGTGGTTGGCGCGAGGCGGGCCACGGCCTCCATGAAATGGGCGGCGCGGCTGTGCTGCGTGAGGTCCCACTGCAGGCGCTGCCAGACGTCCACGTCATCGGGGTAGTGGAAGCCGGGCGGCATCACGCCGACAACACGGTAGGCGGTGCCGTTCAAGCTGAGCGGCTTGCCGACAACCGCCGGATTCGCCTGGTAGCGGCTGCGCCAGAGGCGGTCGCTGATGACGGCCACCAGATCCGGATGGTGCAGCGTGGGGCTGGCCGGGAAGCCCTCGCCCACCTGCGGGGTGACGCCGAGCAGGGCGAACAGGTTGCCGCTCACCTCGATGGTGTTGACTCGCAGCGGATCCTGGCCCGGGTCTTCGAGGTTGACGCCGGGACGCCACCACGCCGCCGCGTCCTCGAATACCGGCAGGGCCCGGTAGTCCATGAAGTTGACCGGCGAGATGGGGTCGTGCGCCAGCCCCTTCTCGGTGTTGG
>JANNIB010000465.1:0-2574 GCA_031404695.1 Acidobacteriota bacterium | reverse complement strand
GGGTCCGAGGACGTCGGTGCCGGTGCCGGCCGGCGCGACCGTGATCGACGCGTCGGGCCAGTTCATCGTGCCCGGCTTCATCGACACCAACGTCCACCTCTCGCTCTACGGCGGCGTCAACGATCGCTACGAGACGCTGGTGCGCTACAACACGCGTCAGGCCGACATCGTGCTCGAGGCGGCGCAGCTGCAGCTCAGACACGGCGTCACCACCGTGCGCGACAGCTACGGCGTGCTGCCGGCGCTGGTCGCGACGCGCGATCGCCTCAACCGCGGCGAGGCCATCGGCGCGCGCATCCTCGCGGCCGGCAACATCGTGGGCTGGGGCGGTCCGTATTCGGTGTCGTTCAGCCTCATCCGCGAAGCCGGGCTCACGCTCTTCCAGGAGCAGATGAACGACCAGATCACGCAGGGTGCCGGCGAAGACCTGGTGGACATGACGCCCGACGAACTGCGCACCGCCATCAACGCCTACTTCGACAAGGGCCCCGACTTCCTCAAGTTCGGCGGCACCGCGCACTTCTCGCGGCCGTCGTTCATCGGCTTCTCGCCCGAAGCGCAGCGCGTGATGGTCGAGGAGGCGCACAAGCGCGGCAAGAAGGCCGAGACGCATTCGACCACACCCGACGGCCTGCGGCTGTCGATCGAGGCCGGCATCGACGGCATCCAGCATCCGGAAGTGCTCGGCCCGCGCGAGCTGCCCGCCGCGCTCATCCGCGCGATTGTCGACAAGCAGATCGCCTGCAACCTGCTCGTCAACACCATCACCGGCGAGGCGTGGACGAAGCACACGAAAGACCGGGAGACCGCGCTGAAGAAGCTGGCCGAGGACGCCGCGAAGGCGGGGACCGCGGCCGGTGCGGAGGCGAGCGGCGCGGGGGCAAGCGGCACGCGGGCGAAGACGTCTGCGGAGATGCGCAAGCAGGCCGCCGACACGGGCGAAGAGATGGAGCTGCGACGGAAGAACGCCAAGGCGCTGATTGCCGCCGGCGCCGTCGTGACGGTGGGCACCGATAACTACTGGGCCGCCGCCGCCGAGTTGTCGCGGGCGCCCAAGCCCGAGACGCAGGACCACGGCATCGGCACCATTCTGGCCATCGAAGGGCTGGTCGAGCTCGGGATGACGCCGATGCAGGCGATCGTCGCCGGCACGAAGAACGGCGCGTTCGCCGCCGGACGCTCCGCCGACCTCGGCACGCTCGAGAAAGGCAAGCTCGCGGACTTGCTGGTGCTCTCGGCCGACCCGCTCGCCGACATCAAGCACATCCGCGCCATTCGCACGCTGATGGTGGGCGGCAAGGTGGTCGACCGCGACCGTCTGCCGGAGGCGCGCGTCCTGTCGCGCCCCTGACCAGCTGGCCGTCCCACGTCTGGTCCCGGCCAACCTTCCGGCCGCGGCGCCCGTCCAACTGGCGCCATGTCGACCGCCCTGCGTCATCTGCTCCGCCAGGCCCGTCACCGTCCCGCCTTCTTCGCCATCACCGTGCTGGTGCTCGGCCTCGGCATCGGCGCCGCCACGCTCGTCTTCAGCGTGGTCGATGCCGTGGTGCTGCGTCCCCTGCCCTACGCGCACGCGGATCGGCTGGTCACGCTGTGGGACACCAACACCGAGAAGGGGCTCGCGCACGATCCTATCTCGCCGGTCAACTTCATGGACTACCGGGCGCTTCCGGTGTTCGAGGACGCGGCGGCGTGGTGGCGTCCCGGCATCAACCTCGAAGACCCGGGGCAGGATCCGCTGCGCGTCAACACCATCGAGGTGAGCGGCAACCTGTTCGCGCTGCTCGGGGTGACCCCGCAGATGGGCGAGGGCTTCCCATCCAGCCCCACGCTGCACCATCCGGATTTGGTGGCCGTCATCAGCGACCGTCTCTGGCGCAGCCGCTACCAGGCGGATCCGGCGGTCGTTGGCAAGCCGCTCAGCCTGAACGGCACCGCCTACCGCGTCGTCGGCGTGATGCCGCCCGGCTTCCACTATCCCGACGACGTGGACGTCTGGCAGCGCCTGCAGTGGGACCTCACGCAGCACAGCCGCGCCGCCCATTTCATGGAGGCCGTGGCCCGCCTCGCGCCCACGACGGCGCTCACCGAAGCGCAGGCGGCCACGCACGCGCTCGGGCTGCGCCTGCAGGCCGACTTCCGCGAGACCAACGCCGGCTGGAACGCGCGCCTCATCCCGCTCATCGACGAGCAGCTCGGCTACTACCGCCCGGCGCTGATGGTGCTGCTCGGCGCGGTGGGCCTGCTGCTGGTCATCGGCGTGCTGAACGTGGCGTCGCTGCTGCTCACCAACGCGCTCGCGCGGGAACGCGAAGTGGCCGTGCGGATTGCGCTGGGTGCGTCGACGCGGCAGATCGTCGCGCAGCTGATGTGGGAAAGCGGGGTGTTGTCGGTGGCCGGCGCGATGGTTGGCATCGCCGCCGCCGCCGCGGCGCTGCCGCTGATGTCGGCGTTCCTGCCGGTTGAGATTCCGCGCCTCGCCGACGCCGGGCTCAACGCGCGCGCCCTCGGCGTGAGCATCGGCGTGGCGGTGGTGACCACGTTCGTGTTCGGCCTGGTGCCGTCGCTGCTGTT
>JANNIB010000464.1:0-9411 GCA_031404695.1 Acidobacteriota bacterium | reverse complement strand
CCCGCTCGGCAACCAGATTCCCGAATGGAACGATCTGGTGTACCGCGGCGCGTGGCGCCCGGCCATCGATCGCCTGCACGCGACCAACAACTTCCCGGAGTTCACCGGGCTGCTGTGCCCGGCGCCGTGCGAGGGGGCGTGTGTGCTCGGCATCAACCGCGATGCCGTGACGATCAAATCGATCGAGCTGGCAATCGTCGATCGGGCCTTCGACGAAGGCTGGATCGTGCCGGAGCCGCCGGTGACCCGCACCTGGAAGAAGGTCGCTGTCATCGGCTCGGGACCGGCGGGCCTCGCCGCGGCCGCCGAACTCAATCGCGCCGGCCATACGGTGACGGTCTTCGAGAAGGCCGACCGCATCGGCGGCTTGCTCCGCTACGGCATCCCGGAGTTCAAGCTCGAGAAACGCGTGTTGAATCGACGGCTCGAACTGCTCGAGGCCGAGGGGGTGGTGTTCCGGCCCGGCGTGAACGTCGGCGTCGACGTGGCCGCCGGCGATCTCCGCCGCGACTTCGATGCGGTGCTGCTGGCAAGTGGGGCCGGTCAGGCCCGCGATCTGGTGGTGCCCGGGCGCGACCTGCACGGCGTCCATTTCGCGATGGAGTACCTGACCCTGCAGAACCGCGCCTGCGAAGGCGAGGCGGTGAGCGAGGCGGCCATCACGGCCAGGGACAAACACGTGGTCATCATCGGCGGCGGCGACACCGGCGCCGATTGCCTCGGCACCGCGCACCGCCAGGGCGCCCGCTCGGTGACCCAGCTCGAACTGCTGCCGCAGCCGCCGGCCGACCGCGCCGCCGACAACCCGTGGCCGCTGTGGCCACACGTCTTCCGCACCTCGTCGGCGCATGAGGAGGGCGGCGATCGTCAGTACGCGGTGGCGACGACGCACTTCTCGGGCGACCACGACGGGCGCGTGCACCGGCTCCACGGTCATCGGGTGACCCGGAACACCACCGGCGGCTGCATCGGGTTCGATCCCGTGCCGGGATCCGACTTCGACCTGCCCGCCGATCTGGTGCTGCTGGCGATGGGCTTCACCGGCCCGGAGAAGGGCCCGCTGCTCTCGGATCTCGGCGTCGCCATGGCCGACCGCGGCGCCGTGGCGCGCGACGCCGGGTGGCAGACCAACGTCCCGGGCGTCTTTGCGGCCGGCGATCTGCAGCGCGGCCAGTCGCTCATCGTCTGGGCCATTGCCGATGGCCGGCAAGCCGCGGCGGCCATCGACCGATACGTCACTCAGGGGTAGGGCCGACGCCGGCGGATTTCACCGCGGCGTCACACCCCCGATCTAGGCTTGTGTGGCAGCGGCCACCAGGATCGTTCGGCCCGCGAAGGAATCACGCAGTCATGGCTACTCGAAAGACCACCCGCACCCGCACCCCCGCCGCCGAGACCCCGGTGGCGCCCGACCCGAAACCGCGTCGTCCCGGCGCCCCCCGCCGCGCCCGGCCCGTCAACGTGGACGTGCCGGCCGGCCTCACCATCGCGCCGCCCACCGAGGAGGAGATCCGCGTGCGGGCCTACTACCTGTCGCTCGAACGGGGCGGCCCGTCGGTCGATCCGCAGGCTGACTGGCTGCGCGCCGAGCAGGAGCTCGTCGCCGGCCGGGCCGTGGCGACAGACACCAGCGGGTCAGCGGCGCAGTCCTAAGCGGATGGGAACGCCGCGGCGGCAATCCGTGCCGCGTTGGCCATCAGCGAAAAGGTGAGGTTCTTCGCGGGGAGCGACGGGAAGGTCGCGCCGTCCACCAGATAGAGTCCGGGCATGTCACGGCTCTCGCCGTCAGGCGTGGTCGTGTAGGCGCCCGGCTCGGAGGTCATCGGCAGCGTGCCGGCGTAGTGCACGCTGGCCCCCATCGGCCTGATGTGCACCATGCCCGGCGGCACGATGCAGCCGAGCGCCCGAAGTGCCCGCTTCACCCGGCGCAGGGCGGCGTCGATCCGGGATGGCTCCGCCACATCGGGCGCGTAGCGAATCGACAGCTGCGGACGCGCGTCGCTGGTGAGTTCGACGTAGTTGTCGGGCCGTCGCGTATCCGGGAAGTTCACGTTCACGAGCCCCAGCGCGGCGTGAATGAAGCGGAACACGGCCGTCGAGGTGCCCAGGTCGAGCGGCAGGCGCTGCAGCACCGGATGCACGAGCGCGGTCTTCAAGGTCGTGATCTGCCCGTGCACGTAGTCGAGCGGCGTCTCGCCGGCGATGCCCATGCCGAGCAGGTGGTACTGGTAGGTATCCGGGTCGAACGGTTGCCCGAGCATCTTCAGGTTCACGAACGGCACCAGCAGCTGCCGGTTGTCCATCAACCCCGACAACCGCACCGACCCGGCGCCGGCGCGCAGCAGGGTGGTGAGGAAGATGCGCGTCGACACCAGCGCTCCGGCGGCGAGCGCCACCCGTTCGGCGGAAAACTCCTGCTCCGTGCCGCTGGCGATGTGCCGGGCGACGACCGCCGCCACGCGGCCCCCGACGCCGAGCCGCAGGTGGCTGACGTCCACGCCCGGAACGTACTCGAAACCGTCGTAGGTCAGGCATTCGCCCAGCGTCCGAGACGGCGTGTAGAGCGCGCCGTTCGGGCAGCCCCACAGGCAGCGGCCGAGATACAGGCACGGCTGGCGTTGGCCGAGCGCCTGGCTGAGCGTGGCCACTCTGGTCCGCCCGACGAAGACGCCGCCGGCGTTCAGCCGCTCGCGCACGCGCTGGTAGTCGTCGAGCAGGCGGGTCGAATGCGCGTCTAGCGCCAGCGGCGGCAGCAGGTGCGCGTGCGCGGGCATGAACGGGGTCAGATCGTCGATGGCGCCGGTCACGCCGATCCGCAGCGCCACTTCGTCGTACTGCGCGGCGAGGTTCTGGTACGGAAACGGGAAGTCCGCGATCTCGCCGGCGCTGAACGGGTAGCAGCCAGCCGTCCAGGCTTCTCCCAGCCCGCCGCGCGCGAACGAGAACAGCGGCGCGAACCCGTCGCTCGTGTGACCGAAACCGTCGGGGGCCTCGAAGATGAAGTCTTTCGCGGGCGGGATGCCGTAGTACTCGTCGTTGTCACCCGGCAGGTGCACGGCCTGGTAGCGTGAGCCCAGGAAATAGTCGGTCGGGTTCGGCAGCCGGGCCTTGAGTTCGTTGAGGCTGGCGGTCGGCAGCGGTTGGGGCGCGCCCTGGATGCCCACATCGAGCATCCGCACGCGGCCGCCGTTCTTCAGCACCGTCAGCGCGAAGTGCACGCCGCTGGCGCCCGAACCCACCACCGTGACTGGCGGCGTCATCGCCCGCGGCGTCCCATGACGGCCATCGCTGCCCGCGCCGGGACGAAGACGAGCACGCCAATGCCGGTGCCAACCAGTCCGAACAGTACTCGCCCGAACACCCGCGCCCACAGGCCGGCCCCGGGCGCCGCGACCGGCTGGTCGATCAGCCGGTGGAAGGGGGCGCGCGTCTCGAGGATGGCGAGCGCCATCACGAGCCGGCGGCGCAGCGTCGACTGACGGGCGAAGAGCGCCGCATACGCATCGGCCACACGCGTCCACCACACGCCGCGCCTGGCCCACGACAACAACAGCTCGTCGAAGGGCGTCGCCGGCTGCAGCGCCGGCAGGCGGCGGACGGCATCGCGATAGGCGGCGGCGACGACGGCGTCGGCGACGGCGCCGACGAGATGACGCGTGAAGACCCGGCATTCGTCGTCAAGGGCGTCTGCCTGCGACGCGGCGCCGCCCTCTGATCCGAGCATCCGCGCCAGCGTCACCATGCGGGCTGGCTCGGCCGCGCCCAGCGGACTTGCCACCGCCGTGCCCTCGTTGCCGAACGACGCCAGTTGTCCGGCCGTGACGGGCAGGACGGCAGCAAGTCCGGCCCATTCCGCCGCCAGCACGGGCGCGCGGAAGAGCGACAGCGGCACATGCAGGACCCGGCCGGGCCCGCCCCCGCGGGCGGCGCGAATCGCCAACAGCAGATCCTCGATCGCGACCACGTCCGGTCCCCCGACCTCGACGACGCGACCGTCGAAGAGATCACGCTCGACGATCTCGACCAGACACGCCACCAGGTCATCGACATGGATCGGCTGCACGCGCACACGGCCGCGGCCCGGCACGACCACCACCGGCAGCAGGGCGAGCTTCGACAGCCCGGCCTCGACCGGCGACCCCGCGCCGAACACCATCGTGGGCCGGACGATGACCGATCGCAGTCCCGAGCGCTGGACGGCCTGCTCCGCCGCTGCTTTGGCGACCGCGTAGTGGTAGCCGGTCTGATCCTCGAAGGTCACCGCGATCGAGCTCACAAACAGCACGCGCGGCACCCCGGCCGCGCGACACGCGTCGAGCAGCGCCGCTGTGCCACCGGCGTTCACCCGCTGATGCTCGGCCGCCGACGCCTTGCCCGTTGCCGCGGCCAGATGCACCACGAGATCGCAGCCGCGCAGGGCCTCGGTATAGGTGTCGGGCGCCAGCAGATCGCCACGGTGCACCGAGACCCCGGCGGAGGCGCCGGCGGCCAGCGTGCCGGATCGATCGAGCGCCACCACGGCATACCCGCCCCGGACCAGCGCCGGCAGCAGGGTCCGGCCCACGAAGCCGCTCGCCCCGGTGACGAACACCGACCGGCGGCTCATCGGCCGGTAGGCGCGGACGCGCCTGGCTCGATGGCGCCCACGTGCGTCTCGACGATGTACATCGGCCGCGGCTTGACTTCGTTGAAGACGCGGCCGAGGTATTCGCCGAGGATGCCGAGGCAGATGAGCTGAACGCTGCCCATGAAGAGCATGGCGACCATGATGGTCGCCCACCCGTCCACCGTGTAGCCGAGCAGCTTCTGCACGAACACGCTGCCGAGGTAGAGCATCGCCATGGCGGCCGCCACGTAGCCCATCCAGGTGGCGATCTGGAGCGGCAGTGTCGAGAAGGACGCGATGCCGTCGAACGCGAACTTCACCATCTTGGTGAAGGGATACTTGGTCTCGCCGGCGAAGCGCCGGTCGCGGTGGTAAGTCACACCGGTCTGCTTGAACCCCACCCAGCTGACCAGGCCGCGCACGAAGCGATCCTTCTCACGCAGCAGCTTGAGCTGATCGACGACCCGCCGGCTCATCAACCTGAAGTCACCGACGTTCTGCGGGATCTTGATGTTGGTCACACGGTCGAGCAGACGGTAGAACAACGCCGCGGTGACCAGCTTCAATGCCGTTTCGCCCTCGCGATCGGAGCGCACGCCGTAGACCACGTCGAAGCCCTGGCGCCACTGCTCGATCATCAGCAAAATGACTTCGGGCGGGTCCTGCAGATCCGAGTCGATGACCACGACGCACTCGCCGCGCGCGTGGTCGATGCCGGCGCTGATCGCGATCTGATGACCGAAGTTGCGCGAGAACTTGATGACGTTCACGCGCCGGTCGGCGGCGGCGAAGTCAGACAGCTGCTGGAACGACGAATCCCTGCTGCCGTCGTCGACGAACAGGAGCTCGTAGGGCAAGCCGGCAAGAGCGCTGGTCGCGCGCGCGTAGAACGAGCTGATGACCTCGGCCTCGTTGTAGACCGGCACCACCACTGACACGAGCGGGCGGTCCTGGGAGCGGGTACTCGTGTCCATCTAGCGAGCCTCCAGTCGGGCGCCGTAGCGCCATATGGTGATGGCGACCGCAAGCGTGAGTCCGAGCAGCAGCAAGGGCACCCACACGGTGTTGAGCCACGGGTTCTCGGGGCTGCCGGTCATGCTCAGCACGCGGTACCAGGGCAACTGCGGCCCCTCGGCCAGGAACAGCTGCCACGAGCGGGGCACTGGTTCACGATAGACCGTCAGCACCCACGAGTGAAGGACGGCCGCGCCGATGATGGCCCACCGCAGGCGGCGATCGAACCGCGACCAGTGATCGGCGATGAGCAGAATGGCAAACGGCACCAGCGGCAAAAGATAGCGGAAGCCGCTGTTGAACTGCAGGCGCGAGTACTGGTTCATCGAGGCAAACAGGAGCAACGCCACGTAGGTGGCGGCCATCCAGCGCCGCTCCGGCTTCGGCACGACGAGGCCACTGCGGCGCGCCGCCACCGGAATCAGGGCCAGCAGCAGCACCGGCCCCCACGTGTACATGCCGAACGACGGATCGAACAGACACATCCACAGCAGTTCCAGGTCGGGCAGCGTGAAGCCGCGTGCGCCTGCCGTCACGTAGATGTTCTGGTTCGGCATCCAGTACTGGCCCGGCAGGAACGGGTTGCCGTACATCGCCCACTGGCTGTAGAGCAGGAAGGCGATCGGCGGCAGGCTGCCGACGACCATCGCGCCCGAGTCCTTGAGAGCGGTCCCCCAGCTGGTCGTGCGGCGGCGCGACAGGACGCAGTACGCCCACAGCAGCGGCATCAGCAGCACCGCCACGTAGTCGGTCGCCAGCGTGACACCGGCGAAGAACCCGGCCAGCAGCCGGCGTCGGGTCCCGGCCGGCGCCGGCTGGTCGGCGCTGCCCCACAGCAGCGCGAAGCACACGAACGTCGCGTAGGCGACGAACATGTTGTGATTGAGCGTCGACATGCGGAAGAACATCGGAGTGCCGAAGCCCAGCAGGAACGTCAGTTCAAGGGCCGGCGTCGCCGCCACGCCGCGGGCCCGCAACACGCCGAAGAAGTAGACGAGAAACAGCGCGCCAATGGGCGCCATGAAGAACACCGAGGTCACCACCGTGGCCGCGCCGAAGCGCAGGTCGAGGCCGCGGTCGCGAACGAGCTGGAAGAACTCCCGCCGCATCGGCTTGTCGGTGCGGTATTCGGCCGACGGCGCCGCGGCGGTCTGCAGCCGCGCCTTGCTGTAGCGTTCCAGCGCGTCGAGCACGGGATCGAACACGAACAACGGCACCGCCGCCAGCACCGACACCAGCACCTGGTTGCCGACCACGGAGTGTCCGTCGCGATGCACGAAGATGTCGGAATGGAAGCCCTCGTATTCGTCGACGCGGAAGGTGGCGTGGTCCACGAGGGCGAACGCCGGATAGTGCTCACGAACGACGTTGGTGGCGAAGTGGGCGGAATACAGCAGCCACGTCACCAGGAAGATCCGCCATGAGACAGACCGGAGGAACGTCATCGTCGCTTCGGATCTCGGCACACCGCCACGGGACGTTCATGATACGCCGCTTCGAAGTCCCGAGGCGACGTGAGGCCGGGCGGCTGCGTGTCGATTCACGCACTTTCACGGCGCGGCCGCCGGGCCATCGTCGCGACTGACGATGGCGCGCCCCCGTCGCCTCAGCGTGGCTCGCGCGTGAAGCGCATCCTGAGCGCGTCGCGATCGACGCGCGCGCCGTCGAGATACACGTCGGCGATTCGTCGCGTGTGCAGGATGTTCTCGAGGGGATTGGCGTCGAGCACGATGAAGCTCGCGCGCTTGCCGACCGCGAGCGTGCCCAGATCCGCCTGGCCCATGAGCATCGCCGGCCGGCTCGTCGCCGCCACGATCGCCTCGGCCGGTGACATCCCCAGCTGCACCCACCGCGCCAGTTCCACGTGTTCACCCGATCCGAAGGTGTGTCCGGGCTGGATGCCGGTGTCGGTGGCGAGCACGACGCGGGCGCCAGCGGCCAGCATCTGCGGGAAGTTCACCGCCATCTGACGCTCGCGGTCGGCCGCGGTCGCCGGCAGCGGCCCGCAGCTGGGCGTCAGCGGCAGGCGCTCCATGGTGGCGCGGATCCTGGCAATGACCGAGGGCGGGATCGCCTGCTCGAAGAACGGATCCGGCGTGCACAACGCGGTCGGGTCCCCGAGGCCGATGACCGTCGCCCAATACGGCTTCTTCTCGCGCACGAGCGCCAGGAACTCGTCATCGAGCGGTTGACGCTGCACCATGTGCACGAGCACGTCGGTGCCCGCTTTCACCGCCACTTTCTGGTCGGCGATGTCGATGGCGTGCGTGTGGAGCGTGATCCCCTGCCGGCGCGCTTCGTCGACAATCGCCAGATAGGTGGCGGTCGTCAGTTTCGGATACGAGCCGCGCCGATCATCGAACCAGGCCTTGAGGTGCTTCACCCCCAGACCACCCACTCGCCGTACGGCCGCCCGCGCCTGGTCGGGCGTGGTGACCTCGTTCACCACCTTCAACTCGTTGGTGGCCTCGCGCAAGATGTGGTCCGGCCCGCCGTTTGGTGGCGCCATGCCCGGCATGAAGAGCAACCGGGCTGCGTTCGACGGCAGCTTCCCGGCCTTCTGGTCGCGCTGGACGGCAAGCAGCTGGTCGGTGGGGCTGCTACCCACACTCGTCGTGGCCGCCGTGCCGTAGAAGGCCGACCGCTGCAGGTGGTCGACCACATTGGCTGGCGTGTGGTTGTGGGCCTGCCATGTGGTGTAGCCCTCGTAGCCGATGTGGACATGGACGTTGACCATGGCCGGCATGAGGGTCTTGCCGGCAAGGTCCACCCGAGCGGAGCCGGCAGGGGCAGAGACCGTCCCCTGCGCGCCAACCGCCACGATTCGTCCGCTATCGACCAGGATGGCCCCGCGCTCGATGACTGGACTCTCGTCGCCAATGAGCAGGCGGGCGCCCTCGAATAACACAGCAGAGCTGGAGGTCTGCGCCAGCGGCAGCGCGGCAAGACCCAGCCACGCGAGTGCGTACAACGGCCATCGGTGCATCGCTTCCCCCCGGCTCACGCCCCCTGACGGGCGAGTCGGGATATTACCCGAGGCGCCCCGTCCGTAGGGGGCCAATTCTTGCATCCCAAGACATCTCGTGATAAACAGGGCCGGCTCGAACGGTTCGTCCGAAGCACCGGGGATCGCGCCCCCCGTGGCTCTGCGGCGACGTGTCGGGACAGGCACGCACGAAGTCAGGGTTGAGTCCGCTGTCATGCGGCTCGCCGCCGATGGATTGTTTCAAGGGAGTGTGGCATGGCAAGGCGTCTGAAGGCGTTCTTCGCAGGTGTCGCGTTCGCGCTGGCCGTTCCGGCCACCGCGCTCGCGCAGAGTTCGTTCACAGGAACGGTCAGAGACGCGAGCGGCGCGGTGCTGCCGGGCGTCACGGTCGAGGCCGCGAGCCCGGTTCTCATCGAAGGCAGCAAGAGTGACGTCACTGACGGCAACGGGCAGTACCGCCTGGTCGACCTCCGCCCGGGTGTCTACACCCTGACCTTCACACTGCCGGGCTTCAAGACGACGCGGCAGGAGAAGGTCGAACTGCGGACCGACTTCGTCGGCACGCTGAACGCCACGCTCGAAGTGGGCGCCCTCGAAGAAGCGATCACGGTCACCGGCGCCTCGCCCACGGTCGACGTCTCGAGCAACGCCAAGGTGGAGGTGATGACGGCCGAGATCCTGGAACAGGTGCCGACCGGACGTTCGATCCAGGCCTTCGCGCAGTTGGTGAGCGGCGTGTCGCTGAACGTGCCCGACGTGGGCGGCTCGCGCGGCATGCAACAGACCTACATGTCGACCCGCGGTC
>JANNIB010000463.1:0-27618 GCA_031404695.1 Acidobacteriota bacterium | reverse complement strand
GGAACAACGCGTCGAAGTCACGGTCGTGCGCCGACGAATGGTCGTCGCCGTACCACCAGAACCAGTCGCTGCCTTCGGCCGCCAGGAGCGCGTCGAAGGCTTCGGCGGCAGCCCCTGACGCCAGCTCGTCCTTATGCGCCTCGAATTGCCGCCGTGCCTGGCCGAGCTGGGTCCACCCGCGCCGGTCGTCGGCATGACCGATCCAGATGCCGAAGTCGGCGTGAATCCATGAGCCGGCAAAGAGGCGAGTCAGGGGGGTGACTTCCCCGCTCGTCGCCTCGAGCATCGTGACCGGCTCGATGTCGGACGCCGCCGCCAGACGCGCGTAGAGCGCGCGCAGGAACGGCCGGCCACCGCCGGCGTAGTGCTCCCAGGCGTTCTCGCCGTCGAGGATGATCGGCACGATCGCCTGGCGGCCATCCGCCGCCGCGCAGTGCGCGCCGATTGCGCGCAGCTTGCCGACGAAGTCGTCGACCGCCGCGTCGGCCGGCCAGCGCTGATAGATGAAGCCGATCGCGTCCGACAGGCCATGGTCGCGAAACAGCGCGCGCACGTCGCCGTGCGGCGTGTGAAAGGCATGGGCGCGGAACTTCAGCACGTCCGGGGTGTCGAGGCCGGCGAGCGCGCGCGAGCGCTTCAGGATGTCTTCGTCGGTGGCCATCCAGTGGAAGCCGGCCCGCGCGATGGCCGCCGCGGCGGCCGGCGACACACTGCCCTCGGACGGCCACACGCCACGTGGTGGCTGGCCGAACCAGGCGGTGTGGGCGTCGATCGCCCGCGCCAGCTGCGCCTCGGCGTCGGCCGGCCACACGAATGACGGCTCCGGCAGCGGCGCCCCGGGATGGGCGTCGTGGTGCGCCGCCGAGTCACACAGCAGTGGCAGGATCGGATGGAAATAGGGAGAGACCGAGAGTTCGACCTGGCCGCGTTCGGCCGCCGCGCGGTAGGCCGGCACGATGCGCCGGAGCACCTCGAGTTCCACCGCCCGCAGCACGCCCTTGTCGTGCTCGTCGAAGGCGCGGCCCTTGGCGACCAGTCGCTGCACCCGCGCATCGGTCGCGGCGATGTCAGGATCGACCCAGGCCAGCTTCTGCCACACCTGCAGGTCGCGCAGCGCGGCCACGTCGAAGGCCTGGCCGCTCGCCTGCTGCCGCCACAACTCGGCGTAGCGGGGATACGGCTCGACCATCGTCGGCGGATGGGCGTGGAACCCTTCGCGGACAAACCACTCGGCATCCGCCCGCTCGACCGCATCGGCCTCACGCAGACCGAGCACCAGCTGGCGGTCCCAGGTCCGCTCGGTGGCGTAGGCCTGGACCTGCTCGACCAGCGACGGCACCAGGTTGAAGGTGGCCCGCATGCCGGGGCACTCGTCCACCAGCGCCACCATGCCCCAGTAGTCCTTGAGGGCGTGGAGGCGCACCCACGGCAGCACCGACTCGCCCGTCTCCGGGTCGAGGTAGTACGGCTGGTGCATGTGCCAGAGGAGGGCGAGCCTGACGGGGGATGACGGCATGCTGCTGGTACAATCGGGGTCAGCCGCGCATGCGCACGCTCGACCGGTACGTGATTCGCGAAGTCCTGGCGCCCTTCGCGCTGGCGCTGCTCGTGCTCACCTTCATCCTGATTATCCCCTTCATCATCGCGCAAGCGGAGACGATGATTGCCAAGGGGGTGCCGTGGCTGACGGTGGCGCGCGTCATGGTCACGCTCATCCCGCAGGCGCTCGGCCTCACCATTCCGATGGCGCTGCTGGTCGGGCTCCTCGTGGCGCTGGGGCGTCTGTCGGGCGACCGCGAGGTGGTGGCGATGCAGGCGTGCGGCCTCAGCCCCCTGCGGCTCCTCCGGCCGGCACTCCTCATCGGGGTGCTCGGCTGGGCGGCCACGTCATGGGTGCTCATCTGGGCGATTCCCGACGCCAACCAGACCTTCCGGGAAATCACGACCCGCCTGGTGGCCGACCGTGCCGAGGGCGAAGTCAAGCCGCGCGTCTTCTTCGAGGACTTCCCCGGCTTCGTCGTCTACGTGCGCGAGGTGCCCGACAGCGGCGGCTGGACCGGCGTCATCGCGGCCGACACCCGCTCGCCACAGCATCCGGTGCTCTACGTGGCGAAACACGGACGGATGCTCGTGGACCGGGCCAGGCGCACCATCCAGATGGTGTTGACCGAGGGCACCCGCCACAACACCACCGAGCGCGATCCCGACGGCTATGAGGTCGTGACCTTCGCCGAGACCATCGTGCCGCTGGATCCGGAAAGCGTCTTTCCGCGACAGGGCCCGGCGCGCGGCGAGCGCGAGATGTCGATTCCGGAACTGCTGATGCGGGCGGCCGAAATCGAGGGCCGCGGCGACTCGTCGCACGGCCAGTGGCTCGAGATCCACAAGAAGTTCTCGATTCCCGCCGCCTGCTTCGTCTTCGTGCTGCTCGGCGTGGCGCTTGGCGCCACCGACCGCAAGGATGGACGGCTGGCGAGCTTCGTACTCGGCATCGCGGTCATCTTCGTCTACTACGCGGTCATGTGGCTCGGCGAGTCGATGGCCAAGGGCCGCTACCTGGAGCCGTGGCTGGCGCGGTGGCTTCCGAATCTGGTGCTCGGCCTGGCCGGCGTCGTCGCCCTGTGGCGGCGGCTGCGCCCGGCCCGGCGCGCCGGCACGCTGCTGCCGCCGGTGCTCGCCCGCCACCTCGCCGGACTGTGGAGCGCCACGCGCGGCTCGTTGGTGTCGCGGGTGCCGAACATGTCGTTCCTGCGGCCGACGCTCCTCGATCTCTATGTCGGCATGATGTACGTGCGGGTGCTGGCGCTGTGCCTCATCGGCATGGCGAGCCTGTTCTACATCTCGACCTTCATCGATCTCTCGGACAAGCTGTTCAAGGGCACGGCGACTACCGCCCTGCTGCTCGAGTACTTCTGGTGGGCGACGCCGCAGTTCCTCTACTACATCATCGCGCTCGCGGTGCTGATGGCCGCCGTCGTCACCATCGGCGCCCTCACCAAGTCGAGCGAGCTCATCGTCATGCGCGCCTGCGGCATCAGCCTCTACCGCACGTCGGTGCCGCTGCTGGTCTCGGCGCTGCTCGCCTCGGGTGCGCTCTTCGGCCTCGAGGAGTTCATCCTCGGCCCGGCCAACAAGCACGCCGCGCGCCTCAACTACATCATCCGCGGCCAGACCCCGCGCACCTTCGACGTGCTCAATCGCAAGTGGCTCACCGGCGAAGACGGGCGCCTCTATCACTACCAGTTCTACGATCCGAAAGAGCGCGAGCTGAACGGCCTGACCGTCCTCGACTTCGCCGATGGCGACGACGGGGTCGTCCGCGAGCGCGTCTATGCCGCCGTCGCGATCGCCCCCGACGCCGACACGCACACCTGGCAGGCACGCAAGGGCTGGACGCGTGCCTTCGGCAGCGACGCCACGGTCACCGCCTACGAGCGCTTCGACACCCAGGCGCTCACGCTCGAAACGCCCGACACGTTCATCACCGAGGTGCCGCCGCCGTCGCAGATGAACTACCTGCAGCTCAAACGCTATGTCGAGGAACTGCGGGCCAGCGGCTACGACGTGCGCGAGGACGAGGTGGCGCTGTATCGCAAAATCGCGGTCCCGTTCGTCACGCTGGTGATGACCCTCATCGGCGTGCCGTTTGCCGTCACCACCGGCCGGCGCGGCGCCATGTACGGGGTCGGCGTGGGCATCGTGCTGGCCCTCACCTACTGGACGATGATCAGCGTATTTGCGGCCTTCGGCGCCGGCGGTGCGATGCCGACGCTGCTGGCCGCCTGGGCGCCCAACCTGGTCTTCGGTGCCGGCGCCGTCTATCTGCTGCTGACCGTGCGCACGTAGAGGTCAGCGCGCCAACCACAGCTCGTCAACGGTCACCGTGCCGTGGTCACCCGGGCGCGCGTGCACCGTATCCGCGACGAGCAGCAGCGCCGTGACCTCGCCGAGCGGCACCGACGTTCCGGCCCGGCGATCGATCGAGAGGAACTCCGCGAATGGCAGCACCACCTGGCGCGGCGTGCCGTCGAGAAAGACGGAGGTGCCCCAGCGATGGCCGCCGTTGGCCGGCGTCCGCACCTGCAGCCAGATGCGCATCGGCCGGTCGGCAAAGGCCCGCAGGACCACCCGATCGAAGGCGGCGAGATCGGCCGGCGTCTCGAACCGCGCCGCCGCGAACTGGCCGGCTCCCTCGCCTCCGAGCTGCCACCGGAAGGTGAATCGCCCGGCCGCCTCCGGCACCGCGCCGACCTCGGACCTCGATCCGGGCGCCGTCTCCCCCACCCACCGCCCGGCATCGCCACTGCCGGCCATCGGCACGGTGAGCCGCGCTGCCGCGAACCGGCGCGCGGCCGCGCGGGTCCGGTCGGTCCGCGCGTAAATCGGGTTGGTCACCATCCACGGCGCGCCCGACGCGGCCCCGGCCAGCGTCACCTCGAGCCGGCAGGCCCCCGGCGCCGTCGGCGCCGTCCACACCAGGCGCGGGCCCGGTGCCGAGGCCGCCATGCGCCCATCGCAGACCAGGGTCGTCGTCGAGGTCGGCGGTGCGTCGGTCTCGCCCTCGAACGTCACGGCCCCAGCCGGCGCGAGGTGTTCACCCATCCGCGCGGTGGCCACGCCCGCGCGTGCCGTGAAGGTGACGAGCCGCCCATGACCGCGCCCGGTGATGACGGCATAGGTGCGACCCGCGCGCACCGCCTCGAGGACCGCCGCGCCGTCGCGCTCGTCGTGCCTGCCCCAGTCAGTGGGATCGACCAGCGCGACGTTGGAGAAGGCACGGAACATCGCCGCGTAGCCCGGCGCGCGCACGGCCACCGCGCCGTCGTAGGGCTCGCCGGCCCCCCGCAAGCCGATGCGCGCATGCGCGTCGTGGGCCGCCAGCCCCGCCACCGGCCGCAGCGCCGCCTGGCGGTCCCATTCGCGCATCTCGAAGGCGGGACGGTCGAGCATCGCGGCGATCGTGGCCACCGGCGCCCAGGGATAGGTGGCCACGGCGTCCCACAGCCGGCGGGGCCGGTCGCGCCATTCGCTGTCGGCGTTGAGCCACTCGAGGCCGTCGAACGCCGTGTCCCAGTCGCGCCAGCGCAGGTCGTCCTTGCTCGAGCCCGGGTGCGCCACCACTCCGAATCCCCCCAGGCGCGCCACGTCGTCGACCACCGACGCCGGGGTCCCGCCCAGCGGATACGGCGACGGCCGCGCGCCGAGGGCGACGTAGTGACCGGCCCAGGTGCTGATCTCCGCCGCATCGATGACGAGCACGCCGTGCACCCGACGCGGCGGATCGAGCACCCGGCTGCCGTCACCGTGGTCGGTGAGAATCACGGCATCGAGTCCGGCGGCCGCCGCCGAGAATGCCACCTCATCGGGCGTGCCGGTGCCGTCCGACCTGTTCGTGTGGATGTGGTACGCCACCCGCACATCGCCGGCCACCTTCGGCGGCAGGCTCGCCGGCGCTGTCGGGAGGACACTGACGCGCCACGCCACACCCGCCGCGCCGATCGCGACGACGAGCCCGGCCACGCGCATGCCACGCCCGAGCTTCATACGCGCGGGTGGAAGCGCTCGTAGACCGAGCGGAGACGCTCGTCGAGGACGTGGGTGTAGATCTGCGTCGTCGAGAGATCCGCATGGCCGAGCATCATCTGGATGGCGCGCAGGTCGGCGCCACGCTCGAGCAGATGCGTGGCAAAGGAATGGCGCAGCACGTGCGGCGAGATGGCGCGGCCGAGCCCGGCCGTGATGCCGTAGGCGCGCAGAATTTTCCAGAAGCCCATGCGCGACAGCGGACCGCCGCGCACGTTGACGAACAGGCGCGGCTGCGCCCGGCCGTTGGTCAACGAGGCGCGACCCTCGGCCAGGTAGCGGCGGATCCACCGTACCGCCTCGTCGCCCATCGGCACCACGCGTTCCTTGCGCCCCTTGCCCATCGTGGTGACGACGCCGCCATCGAGATCCACCTGCGTCAGCGTCAGACCCAGCAGTTCCGACACCCGCAGCCCGGTCGCGTACAACAACTCGAGCAGCGCCTTGTCGCGCACGCCGCGCGCATCGCGGCCGTCGGGCGCCGCCAGCAGCGCGTCCACTTCGTCGACCGTGAGGTACTTCGGCAGCGCTTTCCAGGCGCGGGGCGCCTGCAGGTCGGACGCGGGATTCCCCGTCGCCTGCGCCGCGGACGTGAAGCGGTAGTAGCCGCGCACCGACGCGACCAGCCGTCCCACCGAACGCGGCGACCGCCCCTCGGCCATGAGCGTGCGCACGAAGCGCTCGAGCGCGTCGAGGCGCAGGCACTCCACGGCCGTCTCCTCGCCGGCGGCGAAGGCCGCCAGCTTGCCGAGATCGAGCGCGTAGGCATCGCGCGTGTGCGGTGAGACCCGCCGCTCGAGTTCGAGGTGCGCCAGATAGCGATCGATGGACGACACGACGTTGGTATTGTACGCGCCGCGTCGCCTCGCGTTGACACCGCCCGGGGCCGGGACTAGCATGCGACGTTGGCGTCCGACGCCGCGTGCATCCCATGTCCCATTCTTCGAAGTGGCAGTCGCTCCCGACCGAAGCCATCAACCCCGCCACCCTCGCGATCGACAAGCAGCCGGCAACCGGCGTCGTCGACATGATGCTCGCCGAAGACAAGAAGATGCTCGCCGCCGTCCAGCGCGAGCGCGATCGGATCGCCGTCGGCGCCGACATGCTGGCCAAGGCGCTCAGCAAGGGGGGGCGCGTGATCTTCGTGGGCGCCGGCACCAGCGGCCGCCTCGGCGTGGTCGAGGCCGCGGAGATGCCGCCCACCTTCGGCACCGATCCCGACCTGGTGCAGGCGATCATGGCCGGCGGCAAGACCGCCGTCCTGCGCGCCAAAGAAGGCGCGGAGGACGACTACGAAGAAGGCGCGCGAGCCACCAGGCGCCTGGCGCCGACCAGACGAGACGTCGTCGTCGGCGTCTCGGCCAGCGGCATGACGCCGTTCGTGCGCGGCGCGCTCACCTGCGCCCGCGGCGCCGGGGCCCGCATCATCTTCGTGACCTGCGATCCGCGCACCGAACTCCAGAGCTTCGTCGACCTCACCATCGCCCCGGCCGTCGGCCCGGAGGTCATCGCCGGCTCGACCCGGCTCAAGGCCGGCACCGCCACCAAGCTGGTGCTGAACACGCTGACCACATCGGCCATGGTGCTCATCGGCAAGACCTACGGCAATCTGATGGTCGACGTGCGCACCGGCTCCGACAAGCTCCGCGACCGGGCGCGCCGGATGGTGCACATCGTGACCGGCCTCGAACTCGAGGCCACCGAGGCCCTGCTGAAACGCGCGCACTGGAACGTGAAGGCCGCCATCGTCATGCAGAAGACCGGGCTGCCCTATCAGAAGGCCTTGAGCCGCCTGCGCCGGGCCCACGACCGGCTGCGCGACGCCATCGGCGAAGACATCGAGCCGCGCCTTCGCGCCCTGCTCGACGGCGCCGCTCCGCGTTAGTGTCTAGGGACCGACCCACCGGCTGGCCGCCGCCTGGTCGAGCACCACGGTCACGTCGGGATGCGTCTGCAGCCACGACGCCGGGCACGTCGTCGTGAGCGGCCCATCGATCATGGCGGCAGCCGCCGCGGCCTTCGAGGTCCCCGTCGCCATCAGCACCACCCGGCGCGCCGACAGCACCTGGCGCATGCCGAGCGTCAGCGCGCGGTCGGGCACGCGCTGCCAGTCGCCGCCGAAGCGATCGGCGTTGGCGCGGCGCGTCGACTCGTGCAGATGCACGCCGTGGGTCTCGGCGCGCAGTGACTCGCCCGGCTCGTTGAAGCCGATGTGGCCATTGGCGCCCAGCCCGACGAGCAGCAGGTCGATGCCGCCGGCGGCCGCGATCGCCCGGTCGTAGCGCCGGCATTCCGCCGTGTCATTGGCAGTGTCGCCACGCAGGAACCCGATCGCGCCGGTGTCGAGGTTCACGTGGCGGAAGAGATGCTGGTCCATGAAGGCGCGAAACGAACCGGGATGCGACGGCGCCAGCGTCGCGAACTCGTCGAGATTGAAGGTCCGCACCCGCGACCAGTCCAGCCCGGCGCTGACGAGCGCGGCATAGAGCGCAATCGGCGTGCGGCCGGTCGGCAGGCCGAGCACGACCGCGGGTGTCTCGCGGATCGCGGTCGAGACCACTGTCGTGACGCGCGCCGTGGCGGCGGCGTGATCGTTCACGAGGTGCAGGTTCATGCCCGTCCCGGCGGCGCCCCGGCATACACCGGCAACCGCAACTGACCGCGGGACGCGCTGAGCGCCAGCCGCACGGCCCCGAGTGCCGGTTCGTCGGTGAGCACGGCGACCGTCGCCTTGGGTGCGACGTCAGCGACCAGCGTCGCCAGCATCGTCGCCAGCACCGGCGCCATCTTGAAGAGTCCGCCGGACAGCACCAGCGCGAAGCGCTCGCCCCGCATGCCGAGCTGCTCGATGACGGAGCGCGCGGCAACCACCAGTTCCGACGCCGCTGAGCGCAGAATCTCCGTGGCGACCGCATCGCCGTCGGCATCGGCGCGGGCGACCAGGCCCGCCATCGCCGCGATCATCTGCCGGCGATCGGGCCGCGTGTGCACCTGGCGCACCAGGCCATCGATGCGGTCGGTGTCGGCGTGCCGCAGCACCAGCGCCGAGAGCGCGGTGGCCGGCCCACGACGGTCGGCCGCGCGCACGACCGCGGCGAGCGCCCGGGCGCCGACCCAGAAGGCCGAGCCCTCGTCGCCGTACACTTCGCCCCAGCCGCCAGCCCGCGCCGCCGTGCGGGCGGGTCCGATGCCATAGGCGATCGACCCGGTGCCGGCAATGACGACCACACCCGGCTCGTCACCGGCGCCAGCGACCAGCGCGATGTGCGCGTCGTTGACGCCGACGATCTGGCCGCGGCAGCCGAGCCGCCGGAGGATGCCGCGCACGATCGCTTCGTCGTCGGGCCGGTCCATCCCCGCCATGCCGACACACACCGCCGCCGGCATGGTCTCGCGATCGCCGAGCGCGGCATGCATGACTTCGAACAGCGCCTTCTCGGTGGCGAGTTCGCCGGCGCTGTGCAGGTTGGCGCCACCGCCGCGTCCCTCGCCCACCACGCGGCCTTCTTCGTCGGCCAGCCACGCGACGGTCTTGCTTCCACCGGCATCGATCCCGAGTACGTGCACCCGTGAAGCTTATACTGGCGCGTGCTCGCCCCACTCGACTACGGCGTCATCGCCGTGTATCTCGTGGCCATCACCGCCTTCGGGTCGTGGTTCGGCCGCTTCCAGCACACGACCCGCGACTACTTCCTGAGCGGGCACTCGGTGCCGTGGTGGGCGGTCTGCTGCACGGTGGTCGCGACCGAAACGAGCACCCTCACTTTCATCGGCATTCCGGCCACCGCCTACACCGGCAACATGACGTTTCTGCAGCTGGCGCTCGGCTACGTCATCGGCCGGCTGCTAGTCAGCGTGCTGTTCATCCCGGCCTACTTCCGCGGCGATCTCGTCACCTCATACGAGCTGCTGCAGCGGCGCTTCGGCCGCCGCGTGACGACGCTCTCGGCCGGGCTCTTCCTGGTGACCCGGTCACTGGCCGACGGCATCCGCCTGTTTGCAACTTCGATCGTCATCAGCGTCGTCACCGGTGTGCCCACGGCGTGGTCCACGCTGGTGGTCGGCGCCATCATGATCATCTACACCGTGCGTGGCGGCGCCGCCGCGGTCATCTGGACCGACGTCGTGCAGATGTTCATCTATGCCGCCGGCGCCGGCCTGGTCGCCATGGCCCTGCTCGATCGCATTCCAGGCGGGTGGGACGAAGTGGTGCGCGCAAGTGCGGCGGCCGGCAAGTTCACGTTCCTCGACCTCTCGACCGATCCCACGGCCGTCTACACGCTGTGGACGGGCCTCGTCGGTGGTGTGGCGCTGACGCTGGCGACGCACGGCACCGACCAGTTCCTGGTGCAGCGGCTGCTTGCGGCGACCAGCGCCCGCGCCGCCGCGACCGGCCTGGTGCTGAGCGGCTTCGTGGTGTTCGCGCAGTTCGTCCTGTTCCTGCTCATCGGCATCATGCTGTTCACGTTCCATCAGCACGTGCCGCTGGACGCGCCGCTGGCCCGCACCGACCAGGTGCTACCGCATTTCGTGGTCAACTATCTTCCGACCGGCATCGCCGGCTTCATCGTGGCCGCGATCGTCGCCGCGGCACTCTCGCCGTCGCTGAACGCGATGGCCGCCACCACCATCAACGACTTCTACAGGCCGCGCAGCCGCCGCGAGCTCGACGAGACGGCTTTGCTCGCGCTGTCGCGCCGCATCACCATCGGCTGGGGCCTCGTGCAGGTTGCCGTCGCGCTCGGCGCCCAGCTCATGGACCGCTCGGTCCTCGATGCCGGACTCGCCGTGTTGTCGTTCGCCTCGGGCTCGATCCTCGGCGCGTTCCTGCTGGCGACCCGCATCCCCTCGGTGGGCGAACGTGACGCCTTCGTGGGAATGGTCGCCGGCCTGGCCGTGATGACGGCGGTGTGGGGGCTGACGGCGACGGCCTTCACCTGGTACGTGTTCATCGGCGCCACGACCACCGTCGGCACGGCGTGGGTGCTGTCGCGGGTGGCACCCGCGCGCGGATGATGCCGCCCGACGACGTGCGACGCGTGCTCGCCGAGGCGATCGCCGCGCGGGTGACGCCCGGCGGCGTCATTGCCGTCGGTACCTCCGCCGCCCCGGCGTACATGGTGGCGCTCGGCCGGACGACGTACGCGGGTGACGCCGCGCCCGTCGAGACGGACACGATCTACGACCTCGCCTCGCTGACCAAGGTCATGGCCACGACCCCGCTGGCCCTCGGCGCGCACGCTTCCGGCGCCCTGCCGTTCGACACGCGTCTGGAAACGAAATGGTCCGCCTTCGCGGGCCGCGACGCCATCACCGTGCAGGACCTGCTGGAACACGCCGCCGGCTTCGCCGCGCATCGCCCGTTCTACCGCGCGGTCGCCGGCCGCGCCGGCTACCTGGCGCGCATCGCCGCGGACCCAGCCGCGTATCGGGCGCGCACGACGCACCTCTACACCGACCTCGGCTACATCCTGCTCGGCCTGCTCCTCGAAGAGGCCGTACAGACGCCGCTGGCCGCCCAGTTCGACCGCTTCATCACCGGCGCGCTGCCGGGCGCTGAGATCGCCTTCGGCCTGCGATCGTCGTGGCGGGCGCGGGTCGCCCCGGCCGGCGTCGATCCGTGGCGGGGACGCGTCGCGGCCGGCTGCGTGCACGACAGCAACGCCGCCGCGCTCGGCGGCGCCGCCGGACACGCGGGGCTCTTCGGCACCGCCGACGCGGTCGGCGCGTTCGCGCGCTGGTGGCTGCGGCTCGTGCTCGGCGCCACGACCTCATCGCACGGCATTCCCGCCGCGCTGGCCGCGCGCTCGACGACGCGTGGCGTCGTGCCCGGCAGTTCGCGCGGCCTCGGCTGGGACACGATGCTGCCGACCTCGTCGTGCGGCACGCGAATGTCCGCGCGGGCGTTTGGCCACACCGGGTTCACCGGCACCTCGCTCTGGATCGACCCGGCGCGCGATCTCTACATGGTGTGCCTGACCAACCGCGTGCATGCGTCTGACGACACCGACGGCATCCGGCGTCTTCGCATCGCCGTGCACGACAGCGTCGTGGACGCCTGGGACGGGGCGCGCGTCTGACGCTGGCGCTGGCTAGTTCTGCCGTTTCGGCAGCGGCGCGCCGAACGGATTGGCGCCCGTCTGGCCCGGCGGCGGCGGCAGCGTCGGCGTAAAGCGGCTGCCACCCGGCTGCTGGAACGGATTGGTGCCCGGAGCGCCGAACGGGTTGCCGCCCGGCTGCGGGATCGGCTGGCCGAACGGGTTGCCGGTCCCGGGCTGCCCGGAGGGATTGCCCACGCCCGGTTGACCGAACGGGTTGGCGCCGCCGGACCCGAACGGGTTGCCGCCGGTGCCACCACCAGTGCCGCCTCCGGCGGTGCCAGCCGCGCCGCCGGTCGCGTTCATCGCCTGCAGGATGTCCGGCGGCAGGCCCTTGCCGGGTCGCACGTCCTGCCACGTCACGGCCCACTGGTCGTAGCGCGTGCGGCCGTTGTAGATCTTGATGCTGGTGCCCTTGTTCTTCGACACCACGCCGATGACGGGTGCTCCCGGCAGCGCACCGGTCGGCGACGTCGTCGAGGTGCCACCGGTCGAAGACGTCGAGGTGCTGCCGAATCCCGTGCCCGAGCTGGTCGTGGACGTGCTGCCGAATCCACTCGGCGGCGTGGCACTGCCGCCGCTGGTGCCGATCGCCCCGGCCGCGCCACCCGACCCTCCGATGGGCGCCGCCGTCTGATAGACAGGTTGGAAATCCTGTCCGGTCAGCGGGTCCTTGTATTTGCGCCGCACGAAACGCTGCTCGACCAGCAGATCGAGCGTCGGGGGGAGCGTGCCGGGGCCGGCCTTGCGCTGGAACTTGAGGATGCCGCGGGCGTATTCGTGGGCCCGGAAGAGGTATTCCTCTTCGCGTTCCCGCTGCGCCTGCTTGTTCCACACGGGCAGCGCCACGCCCATCAGGACGGCCATCACGCTCATCGCCACGAGCAGGGCCACCATCACGTAGCCCTGGTCGCCGGCCAGACCCGACGTTCGCGCGCCTTGACCCCGTAAGTTCACGTCACTATTATCGTTAGCGACCCGCCACATGTCACTCATCTCCCGCACGGCGCTCGTCGGCTCACTTCTGGCGGCGCTGGCCGCCTCGGCCTGCGACAAAGTGCCGCTGCTGGCTCCCACCAATACGACGATCCGGCTCGTGGCCGGGCTTGGCGTGCTGCCGGTGGCGGGCAGCACCGAGATCACGGCGGTGGTCATCGAATCGGCCGGCACGGCCGTGCAGAACGGCACGGTGGTCACCTTCACCTCGTCGCTCGGCACCATCGACCCGCGCGAAGCCCGCACGCAGAACGGGCAGGTCACGGTGCGCTTCATCGCCGGCGCGCAGTCGGGTGCGGCCAAGATCGGCGCCTTTTCCGGCGGCAGCAAGTCCGAAGACATCGAGATCCTGGTTGGCGCCGCGGCGGTCGGGGCCGTGTCCATCCGGGCGGAAACCGCCTTCGTGCCCAGCACCGGCGGCACCACCGGCGTCATCGCGCAGGTGATCGACAAGGGCGGCAATCCGCTGCGCGGCGTCCCCGTCGGCTTCTCCACCACGGCGGGCCAGTTGTCGCAGAGCTCGGTGCTGACCAACGACAGCGGCGAGGCTCGTACCGAACTCACGACCAGCACCAATTCCGACGTCACCGCGACCATTGGCGGCAGCGCCACGGCGCAAACGGCCAAGGTCACGATCACGGCGCGCGACCTGCCGGCCATTGCCGTCACCGCCGCCAGTTCGCTCGGCGTCGCCAACACCACCGAGACCGGCCTGCCGATCATCTTCACGCTGACGCCGCCCGCCAATGCCGGTATCCGCACGGCGCGCATCGACTATGGCGACGGCACCAGCGAAAATCTCGGCGCCGTGCCGGCGCCCATCTCGCGCTCGCATGTCTACACGCGCTCGGGCAGCTACATCGTCAACGTCACGGCCACCGATGCCTTCGGCTTCACCGGCACCACCACGCTGGCCATCGTCGTGAACGACCGCAGCACCGTGGGCGTGCAAATCAACGCCCAGGTGCCGACTCTGCCTGGCAACGGCCTGGTCACTTTCACGATCAGCACCACCGGCACCATCTCCGGCTCGATCCGCACCTTCGACTGGGACTTCGGCGACGGCAGCGCCGGGACCACGACGACCGGGCCGGCGACGGCGCATCGGTATTCGCCGGGCACCTACACCGTGCGGGTGCGCGTGGTCACCACGACCGGACAGGAAGGCTACGGAGAGACGGTGATTCGCGTGTCCTAGGCCGCTGCGTGCGGCCGGCCCGGCGCTACCGCGGCGCGCCGGCGCTTGGCCCTACCACTCGGCGTAGGGCTTGCCGTCGAGCGCCGTCTTGTCAGACCCGCTCTTCACGTCGAAGATCCCGGGCTCGGCGGTCGGATTGACCGGATCGGCTTCGGCCGCCACCGTCTGCCAGGTGTCGGCGGAGTTGGTCATCGGGTCTTCCGGAATCTTGCGCACGTAGCCGTCGGTCACCAGGTCCTCGAGCGTGGTCGGCCACTTCTGCTTGTCGGCGTAATACTGATCGATGGCCTCGCGCAGCTTGTAGAGATCGTCCATCAGCGTCGCTTCGCGCGCCCGCACGATGCTGTTCTGGTAGCCGACCAGCGCCACCGATGACAGCACGACGATGAGCGACATCACGACCAGCAACTCAATCAGCGTGAATCCGTCCGCCAGCGTCGGGCGTCTGCGCATCGGTGTCATCGTGGTCCTCACGGCCTACCAGTCACTGTACTTCGTGCCGTCGAGGGCGGTGCCGCCGCTGGTCGACCGGACGTCGTAGACGTTCTGTCCGCCCCAGCGCGTCGCATCGGGCTTGTCCTGATACGAGCGCAGCGCCCACTCGGGCGCGCCGATCATCGGGTCGACCGGGATGCGGCGCAGCAGTTTCACTTTGCGACCCGTGGCATCGCCGGCCAGCGTGATCCCTTCGACCAGCGTTTCCAGGTCCGGCGGGTAGCCTTCGTTCCCGGGCTTGAGCTCGGTGGACGGCACTCGGCCCATGGCCACCAGGTCGTAGTAGGAGTCGAGCGCTTCGCGGATGTCCCGCAGGTTCTGTCGCAGCTCGCTTTCCTTCTGGCGCTGCACGGTCACGCGCGCGAGCGGCAGGATGCCCGACGCGAGAATCAGCAGGATCGTCGTGACGATGAGCAGCTCGATGAAGCTGTAGCCGCGCTCGACGCGTCG
Source organism: Acidobacteriota bacterium (assembly GCA_031404695.1). Classification (GTDB taxonomy): domain Bacteria; phylum Acidobacteriota; class Vicinamibacteria; order Vicinamibacterales; family UBA2999; genus CADEFD01. The sequence goes on along the minus strand of JANNIB010000463.1, from coordinate 12,798 downwards.
GACGCTGATGCGCACCTGTCGCCTCCCTACTTGACCGTCACCGTGACCGGCTGGAACAGGAACGGCGCCGCCCCGCCGCCGCCGGCCAGGGTGCCCACGCCCGACAGCGCCAGCGGCGAGGTGCCCGGCGCAACGGCTTCGAAGAGTACCGCCCCGACCACACCAGTGCCGGAAGCCCCGAGCAGGTCGCCCGGCCGCACCACGGCGATGTCGACGCGCCCGGCGGCGGCGTCGATCTTCTGGGTGAAGGCGGCCTGGGCGCCGCCCTGGCGCATCAGATTGCCTTCCTGCACCGTGCGGACACGCAGCACAGCCGGATTGAACGAGAGCGAGATCGATACCGTGGACAGACGCGACGCGTTCGAGATCGAGATCGGCACCAGGTACGGCCCGGCCCCGACACGGAAGTCGGTGCCCGGCGGGCTCACGAGCACCGTCGCCGGGCCTGCCGTGGAGGGCCGCGCGAACGGATTGGTCGCAGGGGCCTGTCCGATCGCCTGCTGCGGGGGCGGCGGCAGCGTCGGCGTGGCGGCGGCCGGCGCATCAGGTGCCGGCGCCGGTACCGCCGGCGTCGGCGTGAGCGCCTGGAACGGATTGGTCGGCGGCGGCGGCGCCGTCACCGGCGCGGCAGGCGGCACAGCCGTGAAGCCCGGTGTGGCCGACGTGCCTGCCGGCAGCTGCTGGCCGGGCGACGTCACCGGCGCGCCGGGCGCCGCCGTGAAGCCGGGCGTCGTCGAGCTGCCCGTCGGCAGCTGCTGACCGAACGGCGCAGCGGGGCCAGGCGTGCCGGTCACTGGCGCAGCGGCCGGTGCGGGAGGCGGCGGTGCGGCGGCCGGGGCCGCGGCGTCGCCGCCGCCAAAGACCGGCGGCGGCCCGCCCACGGCCATGTTCGACTGCGTGCCGATGTAGATGGGCCGCAGGTCGTCCGCGGTGAGCTGATGCGAGCGCACGATCCGCGGCGTCAGCAGCATCACGATGTCGGTCTGACGGATGTTCGAGTCGTTGTCGGCAAACAGCTGCTGCAGCAGCGGCAGCCGCATGATGCCCGGGAAGCCGCGCAGCGAGCGCCGCTCGTCTTCGCGCAGCAGGCCGGCCAGCAGGTTCGACTCGCCGTCGCGCAGGCGCAGGCGGGTCGTGACCTTGCGCGACGCAAACGCCGGCAGTGACTGCCCGGCAATTGTCGAGTCCTGGCCGCGGGCGCTGTTCTCGAGCACCAGGTCCATGACGATGTCGCCTTCGTAGGTGACGCGCGGTGTCATCTCGACGATGACGCCGATCGGCCGGTAGGTGAACGAGGTAAGCGGATTGGCGTTGGCGCCGCCCTGCGCCAGCGGTGTGAAGGTCGTGCTCGGCACCGGCACTTCTTCGCCCAGGTTGAGGGTGACCTTCTGCCCTTCCGTGCCGCGCAGCTGCGGCTTGGCGACCGTCTTGGTCTGCGAATCGCTCTCGAGGAAGCGGACGATGGCGGCGGGCACGGCCAGGTAGAAGTCGGCGGCGCTGATGCCGGTCGAAATCGTGTTGGCGTTGAAGACCGGCGGTGAGCCGACGTTCGACGGCGCCGTGGCGCTGCCGCTGCTGGTGGTCGTGCTGGCGCCGCCGGTGGTCGGCGGCGCCGCCGCCGCACAGCCGCCCGGCGTCTGCTCGGGCGAGAAGATGCCGCCAATCGCATAGTCGGTGAGATTCAGGCCGAAGCGTTTGGCCCGTTCGCGACTGACCTCGAGGATCTGCACGTCGACGATCACTTCGGCGCGCGGCTTGTCGTTGATGCGGATGACCTGCTCGATGATTTCCATGACCGGCGCGGCCGCGCGCACGGTGAGGGTGTTGGCGGTCTAGTTGGGCGCGATGCGCGGCTGGATGGCCATCTGCGGCGCCAGAATCACCGTGTTCACCAGCTGCGCCAGTTCCACCGCATCGGCGTGCGAGATGAAGAACGTCTTGATGACCTGCTCTTCGTACTGCTGGCGCTTGGCGGTGTTGTCGGTGGCGATGATGATGGTGCGCTCGTTCAGCACCTTGTAGAAGATCTGGTTCGAGAGCATCACCTGCTGCAGCGCTTCGTTGAGGGTGACGCCTTCGAGCTGCACGGTGACACTGCGATCCTGGAAATCGCGGTCGTAGGTGACGTTGATGCCAGTCGAGCTGCCGATGAAGTTGAGCAGGTCGCGCAGGCTGGTGCTCGCGAAGCGCAGGTTCAGCGGCTCCTTCGAGGTCGGATTGAGCACCGGCTCCTGCGAGGTACGCCGCGCCTGTTCACGCATCGCCTCGATCGGCGGCCGCGGCCGGCTGGCTTCGAGCCGGTCGCGCAGCTCGCGATCGAGTTCGCCCGCCCGCGCCGCCACCGAGCGGTTCGAGGGGTCGTATTCCATCGCCTTGCGGTACTCGCGCAGCGCCTCGTCGGCCCGGCCTTCGGTTTCGAACGTGCGCCCGCGGGCGACGTGGAAAGTCGCGGCCGCCTGCATCGCGCGCTCGAGCGCAATCTTGTATTCGGGCTTGTCGGGCGCCCCCTGCAGGGCCTGCCGGTAGTACTCGACCGCCTCGTCGAACTGCTGGGCATTGGCCGCCTGCTGGCCGCGCCGGTAGGAGCGGCTGGCGCCGCACCCTGACACGACCGCGAGCGCCAGCACGAGGGCGACCGCCTTCAGCATTCCTGATCTCGCCACGCGTTCTCCCGTTGTCCTGCTACTGCCCGCTCAGCCGCAACGTCTGGCGGCCGCGCCCGTCGGCATACGCGATGTCGATGGAATCGGTTCCGATGGACAGGATCCGGAAGCGTCCGTCGATGATAGCCCCTTCGCTGCCGTGCACCACCAGGCCCTTGGAGTCGCTGAGGACGGCGATGCGCTTCGTACCGGTGCTGCCTTCGACCAGCCCGATGAACTTGAACGGGATCGGCGCCAGCGGCGGCGGGCCCGGCGGCAGCAGCACCGGCGCCGTCCCGGGAACCGCCGGGAGCCGCGTCACCGCCCGCCGCGCCCCGTCGTCGGTCATCGCGACCTGCCGGGCGCCGAACACGAAGGGATTGCGTCCGCCGTCGTCGGGGCCCAGCCGGCCGCCGTCGAGCGCCTCGAGCGAGATGTCCACCGGCCGCAGCGGCACTTCGGCCGCGGCGGCGCGGCGCGCCGCCACCACCGCCTGCGGGGCGGCCGGCGTGGAGGTGCCGAGATACTGCCACACGGCCACGACCGCCAGCAGGAGGCCGAGGCCGCCGAGCAGCTGCCGCTGGCGCTCAGCGGGCATCCGGCACGGCCTTGAAGTAGGTGGAGATCGCGAGCGTGAGGTTGAGGGGCGCCGACGCGTCTTCACCCTCCGACAACACGATCGAATCGACGATCACGAAGTCTCTCGAGGTCTCGAGCTCGTAGAGGAACTGGCGCACGTCGCGGTAGCGGCCGACCAGCTCGATGTTGGCCTGCAGCCGCGCCAGCTCGCTGCCGCGGATCGACTCCGGCGTCGCGATGCTGCGCGCGAAGGTGACATCGTTGGCGCGGGCGAGCTGCGCGATCTTGAGCTGCAGCAGACGCCGCGCCTCGCCGACGCCTTCCGGGAGCACGTCCTTGTGGAAGATCGCGAGTTCGCGCGTAGCGGTGTCGCGGCCGTCGCGGGCCGCGGTCGCCGCCGCCAGTTCGCTGGCCGCCGCCGCCGCATCGGCCGAAGCCGCGCTGGCCCGGGCGTCGGAAGCCGCCACGGCGCGCGACATCGGCACGATGCCGAGCGCCACCGCCAGCACGTTCAGCCCCAGCAACACCGCCAGCGGCCAGATCCACGCGCGATGCTCCTGCAGCACGCGGCGGACCAGCGTGGCGCGACGAGCGCTCATCGGGTGGCCTCCGGCGTCCGCGAGGGCGTGGCGGACGCGCTGGAAGATTCAGACGCCGGGACAACCGCCTTGGCCGCGATCGCGTAGTAGCCCTGCAGCGTCGAGGCGATGGTGCCGTCTTCGAGCGCCTCGTCCGACCGCGAAACCACGCCCGAGAAGGCGCCCGTCGCCTCGAGGCCGCGGATGAAGTCGTCGAGGTCCTCGATCTTCTTCGACACCACCGTGAGCGACAGGATGAGGCGCCCGGTGTCGTCGGTCTGCGGCTGCACCTCCACCAGCCGCACATCGGGCGGCAGCGTGGTTTCGAGCTGGTTGAAGAGGCTCGTCCACGAGAAGGTCCGCCGCTGGATGAGCGCGTTGGCTTCCGAGGCGGCGCCCGACACGGTCTTGAGTTCGGCCACGTTCAGACCGCGCCGCACCGTGTCGGCTTCGGTGCGCGCGCCCGAGGCCCGCAACCCCTCGGTGCGCACACGGTCGCCGAGCATCGAGCCCTGCTGCGACAAGCTGACGAGCGTGGCGACGTTGACCGCCGCCCAGGCGATCGCCGCCGCCAGTGCCACGATGAGCGCGCCCCGCACCAGGCGCTCGTTGTAGAAGGGCCGGGTCGCGAGATTGCCCGTGAGCATCACGACGCCGCCCTCTCGCGCAGCAGAATGCCGATGCCTGCCGCCAGGGCGTCGGCCAGCGACGGCGAGGCGCCCAGCCGCGCCGCCGGTGAGGCCGCATGGAATGGATCCACCGCCGCCACTTCGAGGCCGAGGCGCTCGGACAGCTCGCGGCGCAGGTGATCGGCGCCGGCCACGGTCGATCCGCCCGCCAGCAGCACCTGCCCGAAGCGCTGCCCGTGCAGCCGGTCTTCGTAGTACATCGCCGTCTGATGGACGAGGTCGGCGACCGAGCCTTCCGAGTCCTCGCCGCGCGTGCGGTAGAAGATGAGATGTCCCTCGCGCAGCACCGCCAGGCTCACATACGACGGCGCGGCGTGCACCAGCAGCCAGTCGCCGGTGCCCGGCCCCGCCGACGCCAGCACCGCGTTGACGACGTTGAAGGTGGCCAGGTCGACGATGCCGGCGTGCGCGCCGGCCAGCTCGCAGGCCCGCTCGTACTGCTGCACCACGTCGCGCCGGGCGACCGTGACGATGAACTCGTGCGCGCCCGGCAGCGCCAGGCCCGGGGTGTAGCCGATCAAGGCGTCGTCGAGCGGGAACGGCGTCGTCTTCTTCACCTGCCAGCGAATCAGCTCGTCGAGATCGCCGGCTTTCGCCGGCACCGACTCGAAGCGCACCAGACTCACCCGGGCGATGGTGTCGGGCACGACCAGCGAGACCCGGGTAGCGCGAGTGCCGGCGGTGGCCAGCGCGCGGCTGATGGCCGCGGCCACGGCCGGCACGTCGGGCATGTTGGGCGCCGAGAGCGCGCCGCTGATGGCGCCGGGCGGCAGCGCCTCGACGCCGTGCGAGGCAATCGCCGCGGTGGCGCCGCGCCGCTCGACGCGCACCACCGCGACGCGCTCGGGCGCGAGGTCCACGGCCACGGTGGGCGGGGCTTGCTGGAGGAACGCCGGGAGCGTCATTCGACGAACGTCACCTTGTTGATCTCACGCAGCGTCGTGAGGCCGAGCATCACGCGATCGACCGCCGACTCGCGCAGGAAGCGCATGCCCTGATCTTTGGCAGCGCGCTTGATCTCCGAGATCGGCCGCCGCTCCAGAATCAGCTCGCGCACGTGATCGGTCAGGTCGAGCAGCTCGCAGATCGCCATGCGGCCCTTGAAGCCGGTGCCGCCGCACTCGACGCAGCCGGCGCCCTCGGCGAACACGTGGGTGTCGGCCAGCGCCGGGTCCATCGCCGACTCGATCAGCTGTTCGCGCGTCAGCCGCACCGGCTGCCTGCACCTCTCGCAGATCTTGCGCACCAGCCGCTGCGCCATCACGCAGTTGAGGGCCGAGATGAACTGATACGGCTCGACGCCCATGTTCAGGAAGCGGCCCAGCACGTCGAAGACGTTGTTGGCGTGCACGGTCGTGAACACGAGATGGCCGGTCAACGCCGACTGAATGGCGATCTGCGCGGTTTCCGAGTCGCGGATCTCGCCGACCATGATCTTGTCGGGGTCGTGGCGCAGGATCGAGCGCAGCCCGCGGGCGAAGGTCAGCCCCTTCTTCTCGTTGATCGGGATCTGCGTGATGCCCTTGAGCTGATATTCGACCGGGTCTTCGATGGTGATGATCTTGTCTTCGACCGAGCGGATTTCGGCCAGCGCGCCGTAGAGCGTGGTGGTCTTGCCCGACCCGGTGGGCCCGGTCACCAGCACCATGCCGTAGGGCTCGCGGATGTACTTGCGGAAGCGCTTGAGCTCGATCTCCGGGAAGCCGAGGATGTCGAGTTTCAGCTCCGTGAACTGCTCGCTGATCGACTGCTTGTCGAGGATGCGGATGACCGAGTCTTCGCCGTGCGCGCTCGGCATGATCGAGACGCGGAAGTCGATGGTCTTGCCGCGCACGCGCAGCCGGAAGCGGCCGTCCTGCGGCACCCGCTTCTCGGCGATGTCGAGCTCCGCCATGACCTTGATGCGCGAGATGATGGCGCTGTGCGACGACTTGGCGATCGGCCGGCTGGCCGGCTGCAGGACGCCGTCGATGCGGTACTTCACCACCACCGCGTCATCCTGCGTCTCGATGTGGATGTCGCTGGCCCGCCGCTGGATGGCGGTGAAGACCATCGCGTCGACCATGCGGATGATCGGACTGTGGTCGCTGGTCAGACGTTCGACCGTGAGGTCTTCGCTCGAGTCCTCGTCCTTGAGGACCTGGATGAAGTCTTCGGTGGCATCGTCGAGGACGCGCTGCGAGCTCTCGCTCTTCTTGAGGATGCCTTCGATCGCCGACCTGGCGCCGACCATCACCCGCACCGGTGTGCCGAGCAGCACCGCCAACTCGTCGATCATCTGCAGGTCGGTCGGGTCGGACACCACGACGACCAGCGCGCGGCCGTCGCGCTTGAACGGCACGAAGCCGTAGCGCAGCATCAGCTCGGCCGGGATGCCGCGAAACAGCTCCTGATCGATCCGGAAGAGCCCCATGTCGAGGAACTCGAGCCGGTAGCGTTCGGCCAGCCGGCGGGCGTCGGCTTCTTCGGCCGCGCGGCCATCGGCCGGCGCCACCGGCACGAATTCGTGCGTGACGTCGGTCGCGAAGGCGTCGTCGGGCTGGGCGATGGCCATCAGTTGGGGTTCCTAGCGACCCACCACGTTGGACAGCTGGAAGATCGGCATGTAGAGCGCCAGCACGACGCCGGCGATGACGATGCCCATGAAGACGAGCATCACCGGCTCGACCAGGGTGACGAAGCGGGCCACTTCAGTCTCGACATCTTCGTCGTAGAAGTCGGCCAGCGAGGTCAGCATCTCCTGCAGGGCGCCGGTGGATTCGCCCACTTCGATCATCTTGATGGCGACATCCGGCATCACGCGGCGCTCGAGCAGCGTCGCCGCGAAGCCGCGCCCTTCGCGCACGCGCTCGGCCACCACGCGCAGTTCCTCGCCGAGATGGCGGTTGCCGGTGGACGTCGAGGCGGTGTCGAGCGCGTTCACGAGCGGGATGCCGCCGCCGACCAGCGCGGCCAGCGTGCGGGCGATCTGCGAGGTGGCGAACTTGTGGGCAATGGCGCCGATGACCGGCACCCGCAGCAGCAGGCGGTCGAAGCGCGCCCGCTGACCGGGACGCTTGACCCAGGTCGCAAACAACACGCCACCGCCGACCAGCAGCGCGACCAGCACCAGCAGGTTGGCCCGAACGAGGTCGGAAATGCCGACGATGATGCGGGTGATGAGCGGCAGTTCCTGGTCGAAACTGTCGTAGAAACCGGCAAACGCCGGCACCACCTGGACCACGATGATGCCCACCAGAACCACCGCCAGCGCGGTGAGAATCGCCGGGTAGAGCATCGCCGAGAAGGTCTTCTTGCGCACCGTGTCGATGACCTTGGAGTAGGTCACGAAACGCCGCAGCACCGTGTCGAGCGAACCGCTGCGCTCACCGGCGACCAGCGACGCCGTGTAGACGCCGGGAAACAGGTCGGCGTGCGCGGTGAACGCATCTGAGAGCGCCGTGCCGCCGCGCACCTTCTCGTAGACGTCGTCGAGCACCGACTTGAAGAGCGGATTGCTGAGACGCGAGCGCAGGATGTCGAGCGACTGCACGAGCGGCATGCCGGCCTTGAGCAGCGTCGCCAGCTCCTGGTTGAAGATCAGGAACTCGTCGCGGCGGATGCGGCGACGGCCGAGCGAGAACCCCTGGACGCCGCCGCGCGGCGCCAGGGCGAGCACGTGCAGGCCCTTGTCTTCGAGCTCGCGGCGCAGGTGAGCCTCGGTCGGGGCGACGTAGACGCCCTCGATGACCTGCCCCGCGGCGGTGCCGAGCCTGCAGCGAAATTCCATGATTCGGTGGTGTTACGACCCCTGCGGCTGCACGAAGGCATGGAACACGCGGGCGCCCAGTTCCCGTGGATCATTGGACGCCGCGCCGGGTTCGAGAGCCGGGACGAACGTCTGGTCGACGACCAGCCGCAGTTCCACCATGTCGCCGGCGCCGAGCGCCGCCACCGGCAACGCAATCTTGTGCACGGGGCCCTCGGGCACGAGCTTTACCGTCTCGAGCAACTGGTCGCCGAGCCGGATTTCCACCTGCGTGGCCGCCGTCGCCGCCTTCCCCGGGTTGTCAGCCTGGAAATAGAGCGTCGCATCGCGCCGGGGGTTCCGGAACGCCAGCGTGGCCTCTTTCCTGGTCCATTGCCACTCCACCATGGAGTTATCGGCCGCAGCCTCGACGGCGTGCCAGCCGTCCTTGAAGATGAGAAAGACGTTTTCGGTCTGTGGCAGCAGCTCGAACTGCGCGACCTGATAGGCGCGGCCGCCGAGGTCGGTGCCCGTCAGCTTCACGCGCTCGCCGGAACCGGTGTCGTAGAGGCCGGCGACGACCCTGGCCGGCCCGACGTAGGGATACACCGGTGCGAACACCGTCCGGGTGTATTCGACCGTCTGGCCGGGCTTCCAGCCCGCGGTCGGGGTGGGCGGATCGTGGTCGTCGGTCCACATCTGTTCGCCGTCGGCGTCGAGGAAGTGGACAAACGCCTTGCGGGTGCCGAGCCCGGCAGCGTCGGCCGCCACGGTGAACTTGTAGGTGACCTCGACCGGGCTGCCCAGGGCGATGCGGGAGCGGGAGAGCTGGACGGCCAGCGAGCCCTGTGCCGGCGCCGTGTCTTCCTGACCGCCGCAACCGGCAGCCGCGAACCCCGCCGCGAGGACGACGGCCAGGGACGTGCGAGTGGACATGAAAGTGTACATAGCCTTGTGAACCAACATGATAGCGCCTGGAGCGCGGCGGCGCCACCGCCCGGCACAGGGTTTGTGGTACAGTCCGCGCCGTACGGCATCCGCCGTTTCCGCACATGGACACACAAGGCGCTCTGGGCATGGTCGAGACGCGCGGCTTCATCGGGTCGGTCGAAGCGGCCGACGCCATGGTCAAGGCCGCAAACGTCGTGCTGGTCGGCACGGAATACATCGGCGCCGCCTATGTGACGGTGCTGATACGGGGCGATGTGGGCGCGGTCAAGGCCGCCACCGACGCCGGCGCGGCCGCCGCGCGCCGGGTCGGCGAACTGGTGTCGGTGCACGTCATCCCCCGGCCGCACGCCGACGTCGAGAAGATCCTCCCCAAGGGATAGTCGGTGGCGAACGAGCGCGATCTGGCCTCCGCCGCCGAGGCCCTGGCCGCCGCCCGCAAGGCCCGCCAGGCGCAGCGGCTGCTGGCCGAGTTCTCCCAGGCGCAGATCGACTCCATCGTGGCGCGGATGGCCGCCGCGGCCGAGGCCCAGGCCGAGCCGTTGGCCCGGCTCGCGGTCGAGGAGACCGGTTACGGCGTGGTCGCCGACAAGGTCGCCAAGAACCTGTTCGCCGCCCGCGACGTGCACGACTTCATCCGGCCGATGAAGACCGTCGGCGTGGTCGCCCGCCACGACGACCGGAAGATCGTGGAGATCGCCGAGCCGTTCGGGGTCGTGGCCGCCATCGTGCCGTCCACCAACCCGACCTCGACCGCCATCTACAAACTGCTCATCAGCATCAAGGCGCGGTGCGGCGTGGTGCTCAGCCCGCACCCCTCAGCCGCGCGCTGCATCACGCGTACAGCCGCGCTGATGAACGACGCGGCGCGTGACGCCGGGCTGCCCGACGGCGCCATCGGCTGGCTCTCCACGGTCACGCTGCACGGCACTCAGGAACTGATGCGGGCGCGCGACATCGCGGTGATTCTCGCCACCGGCGGCCTCGGTCTCGTGCGCGCCGCCTACTCTGCCGGCAAGCCCGCCTACGGCGTCGGCCCCGGCAACGCCCCGTGTTACGTCGAAGCCTCGGCCGACATCAGCAAGGCGGCCGACGACATCCTCGCCGGCAAGTCCTTCGACAACGGCGTGCTCTGCTCGTCGCCGAACTCGATTGTGGTGGACGTGGCCGTCGCGCCGGCGCTCAAGGCGGCGCTGGTCTCCGGTGGCGGTCACTTCCTGAGCGCAGCCGAGGCGGCGAAACTGCAGACCGCCCTCATCACGCCAGAGCGGCTACCGAACCCGGCGCTGGTCGGCAAATCGGCGCTGCACATCGCCGCCGCCATCGGCATCAGCGCGCCGCCCGGCACGCGGGCGCTCATCGTGCCGCTGGCAGGTGTGGGCCGCGAGCATCCGCTCTCCATCGAGAAACTGTGCCCGGTGCTCTCCTACTACGAGGTCGCCGACTGGCGGGAAGGCTGCACGCGCGCCAGACAGATCCTGCAATACGGGGGCATGGGCCACACCATGTCCATCCACTCGCGCAACGAGCAGGTCATCCTCGAGTTCGGCCTGCACAAGCCGGCCTTCCGCATCGTCGTGAACACGCCGACTACCCACGGATCGATCGGGCTCACGACCGGCCTCGACCCGGCGATGACGCTTGGCTGCGGCGGCTACGGCGGCAACATCACCTCCGACAACATCACGCCCCGGCATCTGCTCAACATCAAGCGCCTCGCCTACGAGCTGCGCCCCCGCGGAACGAGCCGCACCGCCGCAGGGCCCGCAGCGGCTGCCGTCAACATCACCGCCGGCGCCCCGACCCTGCCGCCGCTGCCCCGGGCGCCGGTGCCACCCACGCCCGAAACCATCGACGCCGACCAGGTGAGGTCTGGCATCGACCGGGTGCTGGCCGGCCGCGGCGCCCCCTCTCCGGCGGCGGCGGCGACGCCCCCCGTCGCCGGGCCTCCCGCCGACTTCATCTGCGAGGACGACGTCCGCCGGGCGGCGCGTGACGGCCGGCAGCTCCTGGTCGGGCCGCGGACCATCGTCACACCGGCCGCCCGCGACGCCGCAGCGGCCTTCGACACCTTCATCTGGCTCGACGGGACGCCCCGCTGACCTGTCCAGCTGCCCCCTCCACGGTGGCCCGGGGGCACCCCGGCCCGGTTTGACCGGCCAGGCGTGGCGTGTTAGCGTCTGACCTTCCGCCGGCATGAAACGCGTCGCAATATTCTTCCTGCTCATTGGGGCCTCGGCTTGTGCGGCCCGCACCCCGGCCCCGGTCGCGTCGGTACCGGTGCAGGCGGCGCCCGCCCGGGTGGCCGTGCCGGCCCCGCCACCGGTGGACCCGGTGACCCAGGCCATCGCCGCCGCGGAAGCGGCGTTTGACGCCGGACGCGCCGCCAGCCAGCAGGGGCACCTCAAAGACGCCCGGTTGGCCTTCGACCTCGCCCTCGACACGCTGCTCGTCATGCCCGGAGGCGCCCGCTCCGACCCGCGCCTGTCGGCCGCGGTCGACTCGCTGACCGACCGCATCAGCGCCCTCGAGCTGGCCACCCTTTCGAGCGGCGACGGCTTCACTGAAACAGCCACCGAACCGGCCTCCATCGACACCCTGCTGTCGCTGCCGCCGGCCGAAGCCGACGCGACGCCCGCCCCCGAGGTGGTGACCACCGTGCGGGCCGACCTCGCCGCCACCGCCCACGACATCCCGATTCCCCTCAACGACCGGGTGCTGCGCTTCGTGGAGTTGTTCCAGGGGCGGCTGCGGCCCTTTCTCACTGAAGGCCTTACGCGCGGCGGTCCCTACCTGCCGATGATCCACACGGTCTTCCGGGAGGAAGGCCTGCCGCTCGACCTCGGCTTCGTGCCGCTGGTCGAAAGCGGGTTCAAGTCCACCGCGGTCTCGCGCGCCAGTGCCCGCGGCGTCTGGCAGTTCATGCGCCCCACCGGCAATGAGTACGGTCTTCGGAGCGACTGGTACATCGACGAACGCGCCGACCCGGAGAAAGCGACACGCGCGGCGGCCAAGTATCTGAAGACGCTGCACCGCATGTTCGGCGGCGACTGGCATCTGGCACTCGCCTCCTACAACGGCGGCCCCGGACGCGTGCAGCGGGCCGTAAAGCGTTCCGGCGTGGACGACTTCTGGGAGCTCACGGCGAGCTCCGGCCACCTGCCGCGCGAGACCCGCGACTACGTGCCGATGATCCTGGCGGCCGCGATCATCGCCAGGAACCCAACGCAGTACGGCTTCGACATCCCGCCGTCGCTGCCCTTTGCGACCGACGTCGTCACCGTCGCGCGTCCCGTGGACCTGCGCCGCGTGGCCGAGTGGGCGGGCGTGCCGGCCGACGACATCCGTTCGCTCAATCCCGAACTGCGACGGTGGACCACACCGGTGCGCGCCCGCGACTACCAGCTGCGCGTCCCGATGGGCACCATGACGTCGGTGCTCGAGGGCTACGGCGGATCGGCGCCCGAAGACTCCGCGGCGCTGCAGTACTACACGGTGCGCAAGGGCGAATCGCTGCCGACCATCGCGCGCCGCCTGCGCGTGTCGCGGGCCGATCTGGCCGACGCCAACTACCTGAACGCCGCCGCCCGCGTGCAACCCGGCCAGCGCCTGGTCGTGCCGCGCGCGCCCACGGC
>JANNIB010000462.1:0-4324 GCA_031404695.1 Acidobacteriota bacterium | reverse complement strand
ACCTGCAGCATGACGACCGCGCCGTCCTGCCGCGTGGCAGCACCGAGCAGCACAGCTACCTCCGGCTGACTGTCGACTGCATCCTGCCGGAGCGTGTGGCCCTCGAGGCCGCCGAGCCGCTCGGCATCCCGGTGTTTCCCGTGCTGGCGTACGGCGTCACGCCGTACTTCCGAGAGTTCCCGGGGTCGGTGACGCTGAAGGTCGACACCCACCTCCGCGTCGTGAGCGACATCCTCGACAGCCTGGCGCACAGCGGCTTCCGGCGTCTCTTCATCGTGAACGGCCACGGCGGCAACAACGCCGTGCAGCAGTTCGTGGTCGAGTGGGCTGCGGATCATCCGGCCTGCCGCGTGATCGTCCATAACTGGTGGAACGCGCCGCGCACGTGGGCGACGGTGCAGGCGATCGATCCGGTGGCGTCGCACGGATCCTGGATGGAGAACTTCCCGTGGACGCGCCTGCCCGGCGTGGCCGTGCCGGCGACGCAGCGGCCCATGGTGGACATGGCGCGCGTGCGGGCCCTCGATCCGGTGGCGCTCAAGCACTACCTCGGCGACGGAAACTTCGGCGGCTACTACGAGCGGCCCGACGAAGACGTCCTGGCCCTGTGGCAGGTGGCGGTCGAGGAAACGCGGGCGCTGCTCGACGGCACGTGGGGCGGCGCGGCGTGAGCGCGCCAGCCGCGAGGCGCACGCTCGTCTGGGGCGCCGGCGCCATCGGCGGCACGCTGGGCGCGTATCTGGCGCGGGCCGGCCGCGACGTGACGCTCGTGGATACGGTGGCGGCGCACGTCGAGGCCATCGCGCGCGACGGGCTGCGGATCACTGGTTCGATCGACGCGTTCACCGTGCCCGTGCCGGCCTTCACGCCCGGGCAGATCGCCGGCACCTGGGACGAGATCATCCTGGCCACCAAGGCGCATCACACCGCCGAGGCCGCGCGCGCGCTGGCGTCGCATCTATCGGCCGACGGGTATGTCGTGTCGGCCCAGAACGGATTGAACGAGCTCGAGATCGCGGCGGTTGTCGGCGCCGCACGCACCGTGGGCGCGTTTGTGAACTTCGGCGCCGATTACCTGGAGCCCGGCGTCATCCACTACGGCGGACGCGGCGCCGTCGTGGTCGGCGAAATCGACGGCCGGGTCACGCCGAGGGCGACGGCGATTCGCGACACCTGGCGGGCGTTCGAGCCGGGCGCCCTCGTCACGCCGAACATCTGGGGCTATCTTTGGGGCAAGGAAGCCTACGGCGCGATGCTGTTTGCGACCGCGCTCACCAACGAGTCGATTGCCGACGCGTTGGCGATCCCGGCGTATCGCCCTCTTTACATCGCACTCGCGCGCGAGATGCTGGCGGTGGCAGGCGCACGGTCGGTGAGCCCCGAGGCGTTCGACGGCTTCGACCCGCTGGCCTACAGCCACTCGGCGCCGCCGGGCGCCGCCGAGCGGTCGCTCGACGCGCTCGTCGCGCACAACCGGACGTCGGCCAAGTCGCACAGCGGCATCTGGCGGGATCTGGCCGTGCGCAAGCGGCCGACCGAAGTGGACGCGCAGCTTGGCATCGTCGTGACACTGGCTGCCGCCGCCGGCGTGCCAACGCCGCTGACGGCGCGTCTCGTCTCGCTCATCCACGAGATCGAGCGCGGCGAGCGGCCGCAGGCGCTCGAGACGCTCGACGCGCTGGCCGCCGTCCTCGCCGGGAGCGCGTCGTCATGACGCTGGACTTCACCGGCAAGACCGCGATCGTCACCGGCGCGGCGCACGGCTTCGGGCGCGCCATCAGTCTCGCGTTTGCGTCGCGTGGCGCCGACGTCTGGGCCTGTGACGTGCTCGAGAGCGAACTGGGCGAGACCGCGGCGCTGTGCCGAGCTGCCGGCGGCACCTGCCACGCGGCGATGCTCGATGTCCGCGATCGCGCGGCGGCAGAGGCCGTGGCGGCGGCGGCGTCGGCGGCAGCCGGACAGGTCGACATCCTCGTGAACAACGCCGGTGGCGTGCTCGGCCAGGTGGGCCAGCCGCTGGAACTGGTGACGCCCGACCAGTGGCAGGCGATTTTCGACGTGAACGTGACCGGCGCGTTCTACTGCGCGCAGGCGGTGGCGCCGGGGATGAAGGCGGCCGGCGCCGGCCGCATCGTGAACATCTCGAGCGGCGCCGGGCTGGGCATCAGTCTCACCGGCATTCAGGCATACGCGTCGGCGAAGGCCGCGCAGATCGGCCTCACGCGGCAACTCGCCCACGAACTCGGCCCGTGGGGCATCACCGTGAACAACATCGCGCCGGGCTTCGTCCGCTCGAACCCGACCACCGAGCGGCAGTGGGCGTCGTACGGCGACGACGGGCAGCGGGCGCTCATCGACCGCATCGCCCTCAGGCGCCTCGGGTCGCCGGACGACATCGCGCACGGGGTGCTGTTCTTCGCCTCCGACTACGCTGGGTGGATCACCGGGCAGGTCATCTCGATCGACGGAGGCAAGTGATGGCGGGTGATGCGGTGCTCGACCACCTGCACGCCGCGCACGATCACATCCTGGCGCGGCTGGTCTCGTTCGCCGAGATTCCCAGCATCAGCACCGACCCGGCTCACGCCTCCGACATCGCCCGGGCGGCGCAGTGGGTGGCCGGGGAAGTCGCAGCCGCCGGACCGTTCACCGTGCGTACGCTGCCCACCGGCGGCCATCCCGTCGTCTACGCGGAGTGGCTCGGCGCCCCCGGGCAACCGACGGTGCTGGTCTATGGCCACTACGACGTGCAGCCTCCGGACCCGCTCGACAAGTGGGTGAGTCCGCCGTTCACGCCCACCGTGCGCGATGGCCGCCTCTACGCCCGCGGCGTCTCCGACGACAAGGCGCCGATGCTGATTCCGATTGCCGTCGCCGCGGCCTTCTTCGCCGTCGAGGACCGGCTGCCGGTCAACGTGAAGTTCCTCTTCGAAGGCGAAGAAGAGATTGGCAGCGCGCACCTCGAGGCGTTCGTGCGGGCCCATCGGACGCAGCTGCAAGCCGACGTCGTCATCTCGGCCGACGGCGCGATGTGGCGGGCCAGTGAGCCGTCGCTCACCGTGGCCAGCCGCGGCCTGTGCGGGCTCGCCCTCACGCTCACCGCGGCCGCCAAGGACCTGCACTCGGGCCGCCACGGCGGCGGCGTCGCCAATCCCCTCCATGCCATGGCGGCGCTCATCGCGTCGCTGCACACCCGTGACGGGCGAGTCGCCGTGGACGGGTTCTACGACGACGTGCGGGAGCTGTTGGCCGAGGAACGCGCGGCGATTGCCGCCTTGCCCTACGACGAGTCGGCCTACATCGCGCAGGTGGGCGCGCCGGCGCCCTTCGGCGAGCCGGGCTACTCGACGCTCGAACGGCAGTGGACGCGGCCCACGCTGGAGGTCAACGGGCTGTGGGGCGGCTACCAGGGCCCCGGTCAGAAGACCGTCATTCCCTCGGACGCTCACGCCAAGATCACCTGCCGGCTGGTGCCCGTGCAGGATCCGGGGCGGGTGGCGGCCTGCGTGCAGCGGCATCTCGAGGCGCACGTGCCGCCCGGCACGCGGCTCGTCGTGACGCTGGCCGATCACGGCTCGCGCGCGGCGCACATCCGCCCCGACCATCCCGCGCTGGAGGCGGCGTCCTCGGCCCTACAAGCCACCTACGGCATCACGCCGCTGGTCGTGCGGATGGGCGGCACGGTGCCGATTGCCGAGCTCTTCCAGACGCACCTCGGGCTCGAGACGGTGTTCTTCTCCTTCTCCTCGGCCGACGAGGACTTCCACGCGCCCAACGAGTTCTTCCGCGTGCACCGCCTGCACGAGGGGCTCGACGCCTGGGCGCACTACTGGCGGATTCTCAGCAAGGCACAGCCATGACGTCACATTCCGAGGGGCCGCCGGCTGGTCGTCCGGCCGGACTCGCGCAGGCCGAAGCGCGGGTCGAGGCGCACAGCGCGTCGCTCAAGAAAGAACTGGGCGTGCGCGATCTGGCGCTTACGCAGATCCTCTTCATCACCGGACTCACGTGGATTGGCGTGGCAGGAAGACTCGGGCCCGCGCACGTCATCTTCTGGCTGGTGGCCCTGACGCTCTTCTACCTGCCGTCAACGGCCGTCGTCATCTACCTGAACCGCCTGATGCCGCTCGAGGGCGGGCTCTATCAGTGGGCGAAGCTCGGATTCAACCAGACCGTCGGCTTCCTGCTCGCGTGGAACCTGTGGCTCTACGTGATTGTGTTCACGTCGGAGATCGGCCTGCAGTGCGCCACCTATCTCTCGTACGCCATCGGTCCGTCGGCGTCCTGGATGACGACGAGCAGCGGGTTCGTGGCGCTGGCGACG
>JANNIB010000461.1:0-2620 GCA_031404695.1 Acidobacteriota bacterium | reverse complement strand
GGTCGCGCCCGCCGCTCACGGCGAGGGCGATGCGCTGGAGGGGGGTCGTAGCGCAGGCCGTAGAGCACCTTCAGGGAATCCGACAGACGCCAGTCGTCCTGGATGAACAGGCCGTAGAGGTTCGACGAGAAATCCAACTGCGGCTCACCGAAGTACTGCTGGAAGGTGTTGTAGGCGAATGGATTCGCACCGCTCCTGGCCGCCTGGTAGGCGGCCACCGTCGGGAACGTGTAGAGCTGGAAGGGCGTGCTCGTGCGGTTGTCGGCGATGTGCTGGATGTCGAAGCCGGCCTTGAACGAGTGGTCGCCGGCCAGATACGTCAGGCTGTTGTTCAACTGCGACACGTCCTGCGTGAAGCCGAAGCCGGCGTCGGTCAGGCTCGCCACCGGGCCGCCGAAGTTGGCGACGTTGGCGATGTTGATGGCCGGGCCGCTGCCGGCCTGCGAACCGGGCGCGCGGCTCTGCGCGCGGGTGGCGTGCTGCAGGCGCAGTTCGTTGAGCAGCGTCGGCCGGATGGTCGAGATGAGCTGCGCGGCCGTCGAGTGCTGACGGTCGGAGAAGTCGGTCGCACGCTGCACCGAGCCGATGCCGCCGCCGACGTTGTTGTTGATGAAGTTGTCGAAGAAGATGTAGCGCACCGACACCCGGTTGGCGTCGTTCAGCTGGTGATCGATCTTGCCGATCGCAAACTCGGTATTCAGCCCGCGCGGCATGTACTGCGGCTCGCTCAGGCCGAGGGCGGCCTGGTTGGCCGGGGTGATGGTGATGACGGCGCTGCCCGAGAGATCGCGCTCGGTGTGCTCGTAGCCGCCGAAGAAGTGGGTCTTGTTCTTCACGATCGGACCGCCGAGGTCGAAGGTGTAGACGTTCACTTCGGTGGGCGGCTTGGTGCTGTCGTTGCGCACGCCCTGGGTGAAGAACGGGAAGGCCACCATCGACTTGCGCTGCAGGCGGTAGCTGCCCTGGCCCTTGAAGGTGTTGGTGCCCGACGGCGTGATGGCGTTGTAGATGAGGCCCATGGTCTGGCCGAACTCGGGCGCGTAGCCGGTGGTCACGACCTTGACCTCGCGGATCATCACTTCCGACATCGGCATCTGGCGCAGGCCGGCGCGATCCTTCTGCGTGTTGTTGCTGCCGTCGATCTGGTAGTTCACGCGCAGCAGGGCGCCGTTGGTGGTCAGGCGCGGCACGCCGAACTCGGAGTTCTCGAAGCCGACCACGCCCGGCTGGAGCAGCGCGAAGTTGTAGGGGTTGCGCGAGGTCAGCGGCAGCGTCTTGATCTCCGCTTCGGTGATGGTGCGGCCCTGTTCGATCTTGCCCAGGTCCACCAGCGGCGCATCGGCCGTGACCGAGATGGTCTCGGTGAGCGCGCCGACGCCGAGCTTCATGCTGATGACGGCGGTCTGGCCGGCCGAGATGTTGATGCCGGTCTGCTCGAGCTTCTTGAAGCCCTGGAGTTCGGCTTCGACCTTGTACTTGCCGAGCGACAGCAGCGGCGCGCGGTAGAGACCGCTCTCGTTGGTCACGACGACGCGCGTATCGCCGGTATCGAGGTTGGTGATGGTGACCGTGACGCCCGGCAGCACGGCGCCGGAATCGTCGCTGATGACGCCTTCAATCGAACCGTTGATGGCGGTTGACTGCGCGGCCGCGGGTAGCGCGGCGATGATGCTGAGAAGAACGGCGAGAGCTAGACGACGCATGGGGTGAGTGCCTCCAAAGCAAACACAGTGCAAAGAGGCAGTATAGCGCCGCGGCCTGGGGGCTGGGGGCTGGGGGCTGGCGCGAGCAGCGTCTCACGTTCGCATCGCCGCGATATCTGGCGATGCACAAGCCCTGCTCTTGGTGCGTCGCTTCTCAGCGTGACGCCTGCACGCCCCAGCCCCCAGCACCTAGCCCCTAGGGAACCGCCAACACCACCTCAGCCGACACCGGTCCGGGCGTTGCGCCATTGAGCGCCAGCACGCGCACGTAGTAGGTGCCGACCGGCACGCCGCCGCCGGCCAGTGCGGTGCCGGCGACCGGGATCTGGTAGATGCTCGCCCCCGGCGCGTAACCGGCGAGCAGCATGTACGACGTGGGCGCCGGGCCCGATGACGGCGCCAGCCACGACAAGCTGACGACGCCCGGCGACGGCGCAATCGCCGTGAGGCTTCGCGGTGCGCCGGGCGCGTCGCCGACCACGATGGTGGCATCGGCGGTTGGGGCGCTGGCCCCGGCGGCGTTGGTGGCGACGATCCGCACGTAGTAGATGCCGTGTGGCACGCCGGGCACCACGATCGCCCGATCGGCGAGCGGCACCACGCCGACATTTGCCGCACCGGGCGCCGTACCGGCGACGAGCTGGTAGCCGGTGGCGGCGCCGCCCGTGGTGGGCGCGTTCCATTGGATGGTGACCGTCGAGCCTGCGACCGACGTCGCCAGGCCCGTGGGAGATCCCGGCAACGCGGGTGGAGGGCTGCCGGCACCGGGGTAGAGCGCGGCCATGCCGGCCAGGTCGTCGGCGCCCAGCGGCGCCCACACCCCGCGGCGGTAGCACCTCGACCAAAAAGATGGATAAAAGATAGCGGGTCGCGACGTGGAATTGCCGAAGCCCATGGCGGGTCCCAGTTCGGGCACC
>JANNIB010000460.1:0-2898 GCA_031404695.1 Acidobacteriota bacterium | reverse complement strand
AAGCGGTGTCCGGGGGCATCCTGGACGCCACGAGCGTCGGCGCGCTCCTCGAGAGCAGCCTCACCGTCGCTGATCGGCACACGGTCTTCAGTAGAGCGGAGGTCGGACGCATGCCGGCCCACCACCTGCACGCGCACGAGTATTCCCTGTCGCTCTTCCCGCTCGGCAAGGTGCAGGTCGGGTATGTCAGGCACCTGAGAGTCGCCAGGGGCTTCGTGCCGGGGATTGGCGGCTCTCTCTCGCTCAGCGTGCTGTCGCCCGAACTGGCGCCTCGCTACTACGGGCGCGTGGCGCCCAGCGTCGCCGTGTTCTTCAACATCCGGCCTGCGCGACACGCGATGTAGCCGGCAGTGCCGCCCCGCTGCTAAGCCCTCTACAGCGACAGCAAGAAGGCGCGCAGGGCGGCGCGCTGCGTCTCACTCAGCCGCTCGTGCCGCACCCGCGCCGCGTCGGCTTCGCCGGCGTGACGCGCGATCGCGTCGTCCACGGTGGCGGCCGAGCCGTCGTGCAGCAGGATCCCCCGGAACCTCAGGCCCCAGAGCGCCGGAGTGCGAATCTCGTTCGGTTGAGCGGCCTCCTGCCCGATGCCGTCGCCCGTGCCGACGTCGTGCAATAACAAGTCGGCGAAGAGCCGCACCGGACGGCGATCGAACAGCGGATTGGCCGACGGTCCGGTGATGAATTGGGGCGTGTGGCAATTCGCGCAGCCGATCGCGGCGAAGACACGCTCGCCCTCCATGACCGCGCCGCTGCTGAGGTCGCGAGGCGGCGGCGCCAGGAACTTCATGAACGCCTCGAAGTTGTCCAGAGCGGACAAGCCGGTGCGGGGATCGGGCACGTCTTCCGGATCAGGAATGGGATCGCAGAGCCGCAACCGTTCGGCAGGCACGCCGACCGCCAGTTCCGTTGGCAGCACTTCGTTCGTGATGCCCATCTCGCCACGGTAGGCGTCGGCTGAAAACGCCTTGAGGGTGGCGTGCTGGGCCTTCCAGCCGAAGCGCCCGACCCGGACCTGGCCGGTCACCAGGTCGCGCACGAGTGCAGCCCGGCCGCTGACGCCGTCGCGATCGCGGTCGCCGGGATCGGCCTGCGCCTCGATGGCGTCGTCGGGGATGGCTTCGACCAGACCCGCGCCGAACACCGGGATGGGAATGCGCCGCGCGACCACGTTGATCTCAGGCGGCAGCACGGGTTGGCAGACGTGGTTCGGCGTCGAGAACAGCTGGAACAACGTGTCGCCATCGGAGCCGTCGATCTTCACCACCGGCCGGAACTCGCCGTTGGCATCACGGATCCCGGCCCGCACTTCCGAGACGAGTCCGAAGCCGCCAATGGCCGGCACGCTGTGGCAGACAGCGCAGCTGGCGCCATTGAATGCCGGTCCCAACCCATCCTCCGCCGTTTCCACCTCGGCGAAGTCGTCGAGCCCGACCCGGAATCGCTCGAAATCCGCCGGCGTGATCCCCGGCAACGGCTGCCCGGCCTCGCCCGCGGCCGACTGTCCATGCACGGTCCACGCGATCGAGCTCAGCACCATGACCGCACAGGCGCTGAGCAGCACATGCGCCCATCTCATCGCGGACTCCCGGGCTTCTTCGTAGCGCCGGACGGCCGCGCCTTCACCCGGATCCGCCCGCGCATGAAGCCGTGCCCGGCGCCGCACATATGTGAGCATTCGAAGGTGTGGTCGCCGGGCGTGGTCGCCGCGAACACGGCAACGGCTTCGCCCCGGTTGCGCTTGGGAATAGACACGTCGATCGACGACCCGATGATGCGAAAGCCATGGTCGGTGTCGTCGCTGGTCAAGCGGATCTCGAGCACCGTGCCTTCCTCGACGGTGATCTCCGACGGGGTGAACAGGAAGCGCTCGGCCGACATGCGCACGATGCGGCGAGCCGGGGGCGCGTCTTGCGCCAGCGGGTCAGCGTGAAGCGCTGCCGGGGCCGAACCGAAGAACGACAGGCCCACCAGGACGAGCGCGGAGAAGCCGCCGACGGTGACAGGCAATAGCGTGTGCGACATCTTCAGAACCACCATCCGAGGCCGATATTGAGGGAACGCGGGGCCGGAATGACCTGACTCTGCGACCGGACATGCGAGTAGTCCACCTTCAGGGCCTCATCCGGGTCGAGCCAGTAGGTGCCGCCGACGACCCACGCGTCGCGATCGAACTCCGGCAGGTTCACGTCGCCGGCGTCCATGCGGAACTGCGTGTCGAAGTTCTCGTACCGCGCAAACAGCGCGAGGTCATGCGCGAAGCGCCGCGGCAGCACCCGGTAGGCGCCCTCGACGTAGAAGCCGCGCATCTGCCGCGCGACGTTCGGGCTGATCCCGGTCAGGCGGCCGACCGCCCCGTTCAGCGCGGCGGCGCCGTCGATGAACACGTGCGCATACTGCCCGCGCGTCTCGAAGCGGCCGCGGGAGAACCTGGCGTCGAACTCGACCAGTCCCGTCGGCACGTCGAGGCGGGGCAGTGACACGGAGCTCTTCCCGCGCCAGAAGCTGGTGCCGACCTGCAGCCCCCGAACACCGAGATACTCCGCGCGCCCTGTGAAGGCGACGTGCCGCACCTGGGCTTCGACGCCCTTCTGCGACCCACCCCGCAACCCCTGGTCGGCCGTGAAGAAGGCCGCGTCGAGCGGGGCCATGGCGTAGAGGCGGTAGCGTACCTGGCCGCGGATGGTGCCGTGAACGCCAGCCCCGACGTCGAACCAGGTCGAGGGCACGATGACGGTATCGACGAAGGGACGTTCCACCCCGTGAAAGATCGGCGGCTCGTGCCGCTCGTTGATGATCCCGACGGGCACCAGCAGCATGCCGGCCCGCACGTTCAGTTCTGGCGCGATCAGGTAGTCGACGTACGCCTGCTCCAGTTCGAGTTCGCCCTTGTCCTCGCGG
>JANNIB010000459.1:0-5544 GCA_031404695.1 Acidobacteriota bacterium | reverse complement strand
CGCCACAGGCTTCGGCGGACAAGCCCGGGACGCGCGACCCGTCGGCGGCCGAGACCGACGGCCAGTTGCAGGTGTCGACGAGCGGCGGCATCCACCCCGTGTGGCGCCACGATGGGAAGGAGCTCTACTACCTGAGTCCGGCCGGCGAGATGATGGCGGCGCCCATCACCGCGACCGCCGGTGGTGTCGCACCCGGTGCCCCTGTGGCCCTCTTCCAGACGCGCGTCGTGGGCGGCGGCATCGATGCGCTGCAGGCGCGCCAATACGACGTCGTCCCCGACGGGCGCTTCCTGATCAATACGGCCCTGGAGGATGGTGGGGCGCCGATCACGATCATCCAGCACTCGAATCCTGACGCGAAGAAGTAGCGTGGCGCAGGATTTGGCCGGCACTGTTGAACCGGTGATGGCGCCCCGCGTCTCGGGCCTATAATTGAGTGGTGCACGATCGATCGGCATATCGAGTTCGTAAGACGACGCTGGCCGATGAAGGGCGCGACCCCTATCTCGAGGGCTTGAGTCCGTCGGCGCGGGTCGCAATGGTGTGGCAGTTGACGCTGCAAGCATGGGCGTTCAAGGAGCCAGGATTCCGTGAACCGCGACTTCGCCGAGATGTTGTCCGCACTCTCAGAGGCGGGCGCTGAGTTTCTCATCGTCGGCGCGCATGCGCTGGCGGCTCACGGTGTCCCCAGGGCGACCGGCGACCTCGACATCTGGGTCAGCCCGACACCTGCCAATGCCCGTCGAGTCATGCAGGCGCTCACCGCGTTCGGGGCGCCGCTTCACGATCTCACGCTCGACGATCTGACCAGGTCGGACACGGTCTTTCAGATTGGCGTGCCACCGTCGCGTGTCGACATCCTGACGGGCGTCAGCGGCGTGCAATTCGACGACGCGTGGCCGAGACGAGTGGCGTTGGACCTGGAAGGTGCGGCGGTGTCGGTGATCAGCCGAGAAGACTTCATCCGCAACAAGCGCGCGATCGGGCGGCCCAAGGATCTGGCCGACATCGATTCCCTCGAGCCCTGACTCCGTCGACTCTGCGGTTTCGCCCCTGAACCGCGCGATCCACGAACGCGTACTCACCTTCCTCCGGCCCGATGGCGCGTCCCTTGAGGTCGCCGCCGGTATACTTCCCCAACGTTGGCTCTCACCCCCGGCACTCGCCTCGGCGTTTATCAGATTGCCGCGCTGCTCGGCGAAGGCGGCATGGGTCAGATGTGGCGCGCGACGGACACGACGCTCGGCCGTCAGGTGGCGATCAAGATCCTGCCGGATGCGTTCGCGGCAGACGCTGAGCGCCTGGTGCGCTTCGAGCGCGAGGCGAAGACGCTGGCGTCGCTGAACCATCCGCACATTGCCCAGATCTACGGGTTCGAGAAGTCTTCGGGGATGCATGCGCTCGTGATGGAATGGTCGAGGGCGACGACCTCTCGCAGCGCATCGCCCGCCTTCGCGCTCCGGGCGCTTCGGCGAGGCAGGCCGGAATGCCTCTCGATGAGGCGCTTCCGATCGCGAAGCAGATCGCGGAGGCGCTAGAAGCCGCGCACGAGCAGGGGATCATCCACCGCGACCTGAAGCCTGCCAACATCAAGGTACGCGCGGACGGCACGGTGAAGGTGCTGGACCTCGGTCTCGCCAAAGCGCTCGATCCTGCCGCCGCGTCGAGGCTCGAGGCGATGAACTCGCCGACCATTACGTCGCCGGCGATGACGCAGGCCGGGATGATTCTCGGCACCGCGGCCTACATGGCGCCCGAGCAGGCGCGCGGGACCGCCGTGGACAAACGCGCCGACGTTTGGGCCTTCGGCGTGGTGCTCTACGAGATGCTGAGTGGGCAGCGACTATTTGCTGGTGCGACCGTGTCGGACACCCTCGCGGCGGTCCTCAAGACGGAACCGGACTGGACGGCGTTGCCGGCCGGCACGCCGCCGTCGATTCGCAAGCTGCTGCGCCGATGCCTGGAGAAAGACCGCAAGCACCGGCTCACCGACGCGGGGGCCGCGCGGCTGGAGATTGACGACGCGTTGACGGCGTCCCCGACAGGGGATGGAGCTTCCGCCTCGGGCGCTTCGACGTCGACTCCATCGTCGCGCGGGCGTCTCCCGTGGATGGTCGCGACTGCCGCCGCGGTGGTGGGGATGCTTGCGATGGCGATGCCCACGCTGCGCTATCTGCGCAAGGCGCCGCCACCCGCTCCGCCTGAGATGCGTCTGGAGATCACGACGCCGGCCACCGACGCGCCGCTGGAGTTTGCCCTGTCGCCCGACGGCCGCTCCCTCGTCTTTGTCGCATCAGGCGATGGGCCGTCGCGATTGTGGCTGCGTCCGCTCGACGAGACGGAGGCCCGGCCGCTGGCGGGCACGGAGGGCGCGGCCCATCCGTTCTGGTCGCCCGACGGTCGCTCGATCGGGTTCAGCACTCGCACCGCGCTCTCGCGCCTCGATATTGCCGGCGGCACACCGCAGGAGCTGGCCACCGTAGGAGGAAACGCGACAGGCGGCAGTTGGAACGCAGACGGCACGATCCTGTACACGCCCGGGATGGCGAACCCGGTGTGGCGCATCTCAGCGGCCGGGGGCGAGCCCACGGCTGTGACGCGGCTTGAACCGCCGGGCCAGGCGGCCCATCGCTTCCCACAGTTTCTCCCCGACGGCCGGCACTTCCTGTTCTCCGTCCGGGGGACGCCCGACACCGCGGGGATCTACCTGGGGTCGCTCGACGGCGGCGCCCCCACGCGCTTGACGGCCGCGGACTCAGGGGGTGCGTTCCTGCCGCCTGACCGGGTGCTCTTCGTGCAAGCCGGAACCCTGGTGTCGCGCCGGCTGGATCTCGCCGGCCTGGCGCTGACGGCCGAGCCTGTCACGCTGGCCGAGCGCGTCGGCGTGGAGGCGTTTAGCCGAGGGGGCTTCGCCGCGTCGGGAGAGGGCCTGGTGGCCTATCGCATCGGCGGCAACGCGGCGCGACAGCTCACGTGGGTCGACCGGACGGGCAAGGCCGTGGGCGTGGCTGGCGAGCCAGACGCGAGTGCCCCGGCGTATCCCGAGCTGTCGCCTGACGGCCGGCGCGTGGCGCTGCGTCGCCCGGTGCAGGGCAACATCGACATCTGGCTGCGGGACCTGCTTGGCGGCGGGATGACCCGCCTGACCTTCGACGCGGCCGTGGAATCCGTTCCGGTCTGGTCGCCGGATGGGACACGGATCGCTTTCAATTCGAGCCGAACCGGCGCCTACAACCTCTATACGAAGGCGTCGAACGGGTCGGGCGTCGAGACCCGGCTGGTGGACTCGCGCAACAACCTGGGGACGCAGGACTGGTCGCGGGACGGCCGGTGGCTGCTGTATTTCGAGAACTACCCCACGACCGGCCGCGATCTGTGGGCGCTGGACATGACCAGCCGCGACCTTACGCCGTACGTTGTCGCGAATACGCCCGCTCAAGAAATACTGGCGCAGTTCTCGCCGGACGGGCGCTGGGTGGCGTACCAGACCAACGAGTCGGGCCGCTTCGAGGTGGTGGTGCAGCCGTTTCCCGACGCCGGCGGCAAATGGCAGGTGTCGACCGCGGGCGGCGTGGCGCCGCGCTGGCGTGCCGACGGCAAGGAGCTGTACTTCCTGGCGCCTGACGCGACGATGATGGCGGTGCCGGTCACCGCCGCGGGCACGACGTTTACGGCCGGCACGCCGGTGCCGCTCTTCCGGACGAGCATCGTGGACGGCGGGACCGTGACGAACAACCGACCGCAGTACGCTGTCGCGCGCGACGGCCGCTTCCTGATCAACCAGCCGCTGGCCGACGCCACCGCCGCGCCGATCACGCTGATCCTGATTTGGAATCCCGAGGCGAAGAAGGAACGCTAAGACACACTGCGGGCCATGTTGGGCTGTAGGTAAGGAATCTGATACGGTGTAAGGAATGCCAAGCGCGCTCATCACCGCCAAGGGCCAGACCACCATTCCCAAGGCCATTCGCGAACGCCTCCGCGTCGAGCCCGGCGATCGGATCGACTTCGTGGTGCAGGCCGACGGCACCGTCAGGGTGGAACCGGCCATCCAGGGCGTGACGCCCTTGAAGGGTCTGTTGGCCACCAAGGGCCGACGGCCGGTCAGCGTGGCGGCCATGCACGCGGTCATTCGCAGGCGCGCCGCGGGCCGATGACCGGCCTCGACACCAACGTGCTCGTGCGTTACCTGGTGCAGGACGACGCGGCCCAGGCCAAGCTGGCGTCGGCGGCCATCGAGTCGGCGGCCGGGCGCGGCGAGCGATTGCGTCTCTCCGCGGTCACGCTGTGCGAGTTGGTATGGGTGCTCGAATCCGCCTACGACCAGACGCGAGCCGATGTGGCCCGGGCGCTCGAACAGATCGTGCGAACCGCCGATTTCGACCTCGAACACGCCGATCATGTGCGCACGGCGATCGCGCGGTACCGGTCGACCGCTGCGGACTTCGCGGATGCCCTCATCGGCCTCGTCAATGAGGCCGCCGGATGCGAGTACACGCTCACCTTCGACCGCGCCCTCAAGCGGATTCCGCACTTCAAGGTCATCTGAGCCGCACGTGGCCCTGACCTCTGGCACCCGTCTCGGCGTCTACGAGACCACCGCGTCGCTGGGCGAAGGCGGCCCGCCTTCGCTCGCGCATGTGGCATGCGAGCTTCGGCGAGGTCTCGCCGTAGCCCAACGAGGCTCGCCATGGTGAGCGGCGAAAGAATCGGGCCGTACACGATCGTCGGCAAGTTGGGCGAAGGCGGAATGGGCGCCGTCTTCCGCGCGCGCGACACCAAGCTCGACCGGGACGTCGCCATCAAGGTGCTGCCCGAGGCGTTCGCGCATGACGCGGACCGCCTGGCGCGCTTCACGCGCGAAGCCAAAACGCTCGCCGCGCTGAATCATCCGCACATCGCCGCGATCTACGGGCTCGAGGAGAGCAACGGGATCACGGCCCTCGTGATGGAACTCGTCGAGGGCGACGACCTGTCGCAGCGCATCGCCCGAGGCGCGATCCCGCTCGACGAGGCGCTGCCGATCGCGAAGCAGATCGCCGAAGCGCTGGAAGCCGCGCACGAGCAGGAAATCGTGCACCGCGATCTGAAGCCCGCCAATATCAAGGTGCGCGCGGACGGCACGGTGAAGGTGCTGGACTTCGGTCTCGCCAAAGCGCTCGACCCCGCCGCCGCGTCGAGTCCGGAGGCGATGAATTCGCCCACCATCACGTCCCCGGCGATGACGCAGGCGGGGATGATTCTCGGCACCGCGGCGTACATGGCGCCGGAACAGGCGCGCGGCACCGCCGTGGACAAACGCGCCGACGTGTGGGCCTTCGGCGTGGTGCTCTACGAGATGCTGACGGGGCAGCGTCTGTTTACGGGCGCAACCGTGTCGGACACGATCGCGGCCGTGCTGAAGGTAGAGCCGGACTGGACCACGCTCCCCACCGACACGCCCCAGGCGATTCGACGCCTGTTGCGGCGCTGCCTGGAGAAGGACCGCAAGCGACGGCTCGATTCAGCCGCGGGTGCGCGGCTGGAGATCGACGACGCGCTGAC
>JANNIB010000458.1:0-5491 GCA_031404695.1 Acidobacteriota bacterium | reverse complement strand
GTCGTGAACTGGCCGTCGCCGATCGGGTACCAGTTGATGCCGGCGTCGTCGGTCTTCCACACACCGCCGCCGGTGGCGCCGATGTAGAAGGTGTGCGGCTGCTGTCGCACGCCGGCAAAGCCGGTGACGCGCCCGCCACGCGCGGCGCCGACGGTGCGCCATCGCAGGCCCTGATAGGCGCTGGCCGGCACGCCCTGCGTCGCCGCCGTCTGGGCATTGAGACGCGTGAGGCCCGCGGCGGGCACCAAGGCGGCCAGCAGGGCCGCGGCGATCACGAGCGATGACAATCGACGCATGGCGGCAATTGTAACGGGGTCTGACCCCGTTACAACTCGTCCCAGCGGGCCGTCCCGGCGGCGGCGCCGCGCGGCGGCGGGCGCAGGAGAATGCCGCACCCGTGTCCACGTATCGTTTCGCTGACGTCGAGCTGGACGTCGATCGCTTCGACGTCACCCGGGCCGGCCGTCGGCTGGCTCTCGAACCCAAGGCGATCGAGGTGCTGCGCTTTCTCGTGGAGCGGCCCGGCCGGCTCGTCACCAGAGACGAGCTGCTCGACGCTGTCTGGGCCGACGTGGCCGTGTCGCCCAACGCGCTGACGCGGGTGGTGGCGCAGCTGAGGCGCGAACTCGGCGACGACGCCGCGGACGCCCGCATCATCGAAACGGTGCCGACGCGCGGCTACCGCTTCATCGCTGAGGTTCGCAGTGACACCAACGCGGTAAGCCCGCCAGCCGTGGTGACCGTCGCCGACGCGGCCCCCGCGGCAGGCGCGCCGACGCCGCCTCGCAACGCCCGCTGGCGCACCGCGCTCGCCGTTGGCGTCGTCGTGGTGGCCGTCGTGGCTGGCGTGTGGTCCCTGCGGCGCGCCCCGGCAGGGGGCGGCGGGGCGCCGCGGCTGCTGGAGGGCGAGACCGGATCGATCCTCGACGTCACGTTTTCGCCCGACGGTCGCTGGCTGGCGCTGGTGCCGGATCGCAGCGGCGCGTTCGAGATCTACCTGCGCGATCTCGCGGCGCCGGCGTCACGGCCGCTGACCACCGACGGCATGCGCAACGTCCACCCCGCGTGGTCGCCTGATTCGACCCGCATCGCGTTTCACTCCGGCCGCCGCAAGGGCGTGTGGGTGATGGCGATCGAGGGCGGGGCGGCGCGTCAGCTCTCGCCGTTCGGATCGCGCCCGGCCTGGTCGCCCGATGGCCGGTGGATCGCGTTCCAGTCAGACGAGTTCGTGAGCGAGTTCTCGCAGCCGGGCTCACATCTGCTGCTCGTGCCCGCCGATGGCAGCGGCCCGGCGCGCGCGCTCACCAGGGCGGGCGAGCCGCCCGGCGGCCACGGCGCACCGCTCTGGTCGCCCGACGGCAGCACGGTGTACTTCGGTACGGCGCGCAACGGCCCGACCGACTTCTGGTCGGTGCGTGTGCGCGATGGCCTGCTCACGCAGCGCGCCGAGAGCTGGCAGGTGCGCGTGCTTGGCCTCACCGACAGCCCGTCGGGTGTGGTCGCGTGGGGCGTCGAGCGCCCGTCCTTCGGGGTTCGCCTGCTGCGCCTCGGCGTCGGCGACGGGCCGTCGCGGCAGAGCACCGTGCCGGACCTCGTTCTGGATGGCCTGCCGTCTGGCGTGCGGGCCGGGTCGATCGCGCCGGGTGGCCGCATGGCGGCGCTGGCACTGGTCGAGCCGCGTGATGAGGTATGGACGGTGCCCATCACTGCCGCCGGCGCGCCGGCGGGCGAGCCGCGCCGGCTGCGGGCCGGAGGACATCCGGCGATCTCTCCCGACGGACGGCGCATCGCCTACGACTTCGGCCCCGAGATCCGCGTGATGGATGTCGATGGCGGGAACGACCGTCAGGTCGTCGGTGGCGGACGGCGCGCCATGTATCCGACGTGGCGCTCCGATCGCGCGATCTTCGCGCTGCGCCTCATGGGGCTGTCGCCGTTCCTGGTCGAAGCCGACCTCGAGACCGGCCCGGTCACCGAGCGCCTGCCACTGCCGCGGGCCACCTCGTTTCCGCGCGTGGCGCCCGATGGCGACACCGTGGTCGCCACCCTCGGCGAGCCCCTGAACCGGGTCGGCCGCGGATCGCTCGCGGCCCGCACGTTCGAGCCATGGCCCCTCTTTGACGGCTACTCGTTCCCGGTCTGGTCGCCCGACGGCCGGCGCCTCGCGCTCGAGAAGAAGGTCGGCGCGCAGATGCTGATGTTCGTGGCCGATGCCGCCACCGGGGAGGCGAGGCCGATCTCGCCGGGCGACGGCCAGTACTGGCCGGGCAGCTTCTCGCCCGACGGACGCCGCGTGGCGGTGGCGGTGCTGGCCGGAGCCGGAGTCTGGAACATCGAGGTGTTCGAGCTCGAGACCGGCGCGCGCACCGTCGTCACGCGCGAGACCTCGCCGGAAGTCATGATCGACTCGCACTCGACCTGGTGGCGGGCACGCTTGCGGTCGGCGACGCCGACGTGCGCGCCGGGCGGCCCGCGGGCCACGTCGTGCCCGCGCGTGTGGTCGCAGGACGCGTGCTCGTTGACGCCCGCGTCGGCGGCCAGCGTCGCACGCTCGTACTCGACAGCGGCGCCAGCCATCTGGTGCTGTTCGATGACGACGATGCCGGCGCGCCGGTCGGTCTCACGACCGCCGGCGGCACCGGCGCCGCGCGCGCCGGTCGTGCGGAACTGGCGCTGGGCGATGTGCGCCTCGGCGCCGTAGCCACGCTGCGCATGGCCTCACCAACGGGGCGCGCCGGTAGTGATGGGCTGCTGCCGGTGGCGCTCTTTGCGTCGATTGCGCTTGATCGCACCGCCGGCGAACTGCGCGTAGTACCGCGGCGGCAAACGCCGAGCGTCGGAAGTCCCGCCAAGAGCAGAACTATGTTCTGTCATTCGCTCCCGCGACAGCCGGGCTGGCCCGAATCAATGTCTGGCCGCACGAAGATTCCTGCACGAACCTGACGCGCCCTGAGCACTCAGGCGCTGGCCCGTCGCTTGCTACGGCGTTGGTTCGCCGAGGCAGCGTCCCGGCGTTCGAAGCCTCGATGCACGGGGGTGCATATTACACGCACAGCATCGCGGTCTCGGGCGCAGTGCTCGGCGCGCACTGAACGTCACCCCGGCCGGATTGTGTCTATGCTGCCATCGACGATACGTCGCGATGCGATGCTGCCCGCGTCGCCGGCGGAGGCCGCGGCGTCGCCCGCGTTGCTGCCGCTCGTGCCCCTGCAGGAGGGGATGCTCCTCCATGCCGTGAGCGCGCCCGGCTCCGGCGTGGACATCGAACAGGTCGTCGTGCGAACACGCCAGCGTCTGCGCACCGACGACCTCGCGGCGGCCTGGCACGACACTCTGCGCACGCACCCGATGCTGCGCACGCGCTTCACCTGGACGGGCGATGGCCGGCCGGCTCAGCAGGCCGTCGACGAGGTTGCCCTCGATTGGACGGTCGAGTCGTGGCGTGATGTCGCCCCGGCCATGGCGGAGGCGCACCTGGCCACCTGGCTCGCTGCAGACCGCCGCCGGCCGCTGCCGCTCGACACCGCCCCTGTCATGCGCTGGACCGTGTTGCAGGAAGCGGGCGGCGACGACCTGCTCGTCTGGACCTTCCATCACGCCCTGCTCGACGGCCGATCGTTCCCGATGGTGCTCGACGAGGTGTTCGCGCGCTACGACCGGGTCGCCGCCGCCGATCGACGCACCGTGACGCGCGGTGACTTCGCGGACCTCGTCACGGCCCTCGGCGCCACCGACTGGACCGCCGCCGATCGGTTCTGGCGCGAGACGCTCGCCGGGTTCACCTCGCCGACGCAGCTCGCGCTCGAAACGCCGCCCCCGGCAGCGTCACCGGCCGAACGCGTGCATCAGGAGATCGCGCGCGCGCTCGAACCTGCCCAGACCGCCGCGCTCGAGTCGTTCGCTGTCGCGCAAGGCGTGACGATGAACACGCTCGTGCAGGGCGCCTGGGCGCTGGTGCTGCATCACTACAGCCACGAACGCGAGGTCGTGTTCGGCGCGACCAGGGCGTGCCGCCACCAGGCGGTGCCCGGCGTCGAGCACATGCTCGGGCTGCTCATCAACACGCTGCCGATGCGGGTGGCGATCGACCGCGAACAGCCGCTCGGCGCCTGGCTGGCAGACCTGCGCCGCGCCTGGCGCGCCATGCGGCCGCACGAACACACGCCGCTCACGCGGGTGCAGGCGGCCAGCGCGGTGCCTCCGGCGCAGGCGCTCTTCGACACGCTCGTGGTGTACGAGCACCGGGCGATCGGCCACGTCATGCGATCGCGCGGCGGCGCCTGGACGGCGCGCCACGTCGCCTACCACGGGCAGACCAACCTCGCGCTCACGCTCACGGCCTACGGCGGCGAACGGCTGGCGCTGCACCTCGGGTTCTATCACGACCGCGTGGCCCCGGACACCGCCGCGCGGATGCTCGCCAGCGTCCGCACGCTGCTGCTGGCGATGCCGCTGGCCGCCACCCTGCCGCTCGGACGGCTGCCCCTGCACACCGCCGACGAGCGCCGCGCCCTCATCGCGCACGGCAACGACACCGAGGTGGACTACGGCCCGCCCGGCCTGCTGCACCACGCCATCGAAGCCGCGGCGGCCAGAACGCCCGAGGCGGTGGCCGTCGTGGCCGGTGAGCTGTCGCTGTCGTACGCGGCGCTCGATCGTCGCGCCAATCAGCTCGCGCATCACCTGCGCGCGCTCGGCGTGCAGCCGTGCCAGCGCGTGGCGGTGTGCCTCGAGCGCTCGATCGACATGGTGGTGGCGCTGGTCGGCGTACTCAAGGCCGGCGCCGCTTACGTGCCGGTCGATCCCGACTATCCCGCGGACCGCGTCGCCTTCATGCTCGACGACGCCGAGGCGCCGGTGGTGCTCACGACGCTCGACGTGGCGCTGCGCCTGCCGCCCACCTCGAGCCTCGTGGTCGCCCTCGACGAGGTCGCCGAGGTGCTGGCGGCGTTGCCACCCGTGCGCCCGTCCGACGCGGTCGGCAGCGATGATCCCGCCTACGTGATCTACACGTCGGGCTCGACCGGCCGGCCCAAGGGCGCCGTCAACACCCATCGCGGCATCGTCAACCGCCTGCGCTGGATGCAGGCGTTCTACCAGCTCACGCCTGCCGACACGGTGCTGCAGAAGACCCCGTTCAGCTTCGACGTGTCGGTGTGGGAGTTCTTCTGGCCGCTCGGCGAAGGGGCCCGGCTCGTGATGGCCGCGCCGGGCGGACATCGCGACCCCGACTACCTCGCGCGGACGATTGCCGATGAGCGGGTGAGCGTGCTGCACTTCGTGCCCTCGATGCTGCGCGCGTTCCTTCAGGCGCGGATGGTCGAGGCCTGCACCTCGGTGCGCGAGATCATCTGCAGCGGGGAAGCCCTGCCGGCCGACTTGGTGGACGCGTGCCACCGGGCGCTGCCGGCGACCATCCGCAATCTCTACGGGCCGACCGAGGCCGCGGTCGACGTCACGCACTGGACGTGCCCGCGCGTGGCCGCGACCA
>JANNIB010000457.1:0-1655 GCA_031404695.1 Acidobacteriota bacterium | reverse complement strand
CCATTGACGCAGCAGGCCGGTCAGCCGCGCGTCCATGCCGGTGATGCTCGCGCCCGGGCTCAGCCGGCCGATGACGCGCAGCCACGCCGAGATCGGCTGACGCAGCAGCGACGTCTCGCTGCCGGCGACGAGTGGCTCCTGTTGCAGCGGCACCCACAGATCGGGTGGATTGGCCTTGAGCGTCTCGCCGTAGAACCCCGGCGGCCCGATGCCGGCCACCGTGAAGGCATGACCCTCGATGATGAGCGTGGCGCCGACCACCGACGGGTCGCCGCCGTAGAGGCCCTGCCAGGCGTGATAGGCGAGCATGACCACCGGCGACGAGGCCGGCGTGTCATCGGCCGCGGTGAACGTCCGGCCGGCGAAGGCGTTGATGCCGAGCGTCGCGAAGTAGTTGCCGGCCACGTAGGTCGTACGGTGCGGCCGCGGCGCGTCGCTCGTGCCCTGACGGCGCACGCTCATGCGGCCCATGCCGGCCTGGAAGGCGGTCAGCTGCTCGAACTCGGGCACCTCGCCCTTGATGCGCTCGAAGAGCGGGAAGGAGAACATGCCCCAGCGGTCCTGCGGGCCGCCCTGCACGCAGCAGTTGTCGCCGTCGCCGATGCGGTACAGCCGCGACGGGTCGCCGACCGGCAGCGACTTCAGCATCACCGCATGGATGAGCGTGAAGATGGCGGTGGTGCCGCCGATGCCAAGCGCCAGCGTCAGCACGGCGGTGGCGGTGAAGACGCGGGCCGAACGGAACTTGCGCAGCGCGTAGCCGAGGTCGCGGATGAGAGTGCTCACGCCCCCGTTAGACGGAAGTGATGAGGCGTTCGTTGTGCGGGGGGTGATCCGGTGGGGACGAACGGGATGCGAGGCGGCGGGATGAGCCGCCCCGCACCCCCTGGCGGGCTACTGCTTGCGGTAGGAGCTCACCGCGGGAAGCCGCGAGCCGGTGCCGCCGGCGGGCGCCGGCTCACCGACCACGTTCAGCGTGATCGAGCCGATGCCGTCGATGGCGGCCGTCATCTTCTCGCCCGGCTTCAGGAAGCGCTCGGCGCCGCGGTAGGCCTGGCCCATGCCGGTGCCACCGGAGGTGCCGTTGTTCACGACGTCGCCGGGGTAGAGCGTGATGATCGACGAGCCGTATTCGATGAGCTCGTAGATCGAGTGGATCATGTCGGAGGCGCCGGCTTCCTGCATCACCTTGCCGTCGACCGTCAACGTCTGGCGCAGGCGCTTCATCGGGTCGCCGTAGAACTCCTTGGGGACGATCCACGGCCCCATCGGCGCGAAGGTGTCGTGCCCCTTGCCGACGAACCAATCGGAGCCCGGGCGCGAGTCGGGCGGCCGGCCGCCACGATCGGAGACGTCCACGGTGACCATGTAGCCGAAGATGTGCTCGGCGGCCTTGTCGGCGGGCACGTACTTGGCGGTGCGGCCCATGACGATGCCGAGTTCCACCTCCCAGTCGACGCGGTCGCGGCCGTGGGGAATGATCACGTTGTCGCCGTCGCCGACCACCGCGCCACGCGTCGGCTTGAGGAAGAGATACGGCACGCCGCGCTTGGCCCGCCGCTCGGCCTCGGCCTTCTTCTGCTCCTCGGCGGTGCCGGTCTCGCCGACGTGGGTGTAGAAGTTCACGGCGGCGTTGAGCATCTTGCCGGGCATGA
>JANNIB010000456.1:0-7222 GCA_031404695.1 Acidobacteriota bacterium | reverse complement strand
AGATGGTGCCGAACAAAAAGGATTGGCTGGATATCGTCCACCTCTGGAAGTACCTGCTCTACTTCACCAATCGCCCGCCGCGTCACAATCGAATGTCGTGGCGCGAAAAGTTCGACCGGCCCGGCCGGGCGCCGGCCTCGACTCGCGCTACCTGCGTGATCGACGGCGCCGTGGTATCGCGCGGCAGGCCGCGGCCTGAGAACACGCGCTCCTGCACCGCGGTCTGGTGTTCGCCCTGGCCCTGCACGACGTCCATCCGGCCGTCGCCGTCGAGGTCCGCGAGCGCCAGGCCGAGTGTGCCGGGCGTGTCGGTGCCGCCGAAGACGTCGAGCCGCA
The DNA here is from genome assembly GCA_031404695.1 of Acidobacteriota bacterium. Lineage (GTDB taxonomy): Bacteria > Acidobacteriota > Vicinamibacteria > Vicinamibacterales > UBA2999 > CADEFD01. The sequence goes on along the minus strand of JANNIB010000456.1, from coordinate 6,886 downwards.
CCGTGAGGTGCCCGTTGCCGTCGTTCACCAGCAGGCGGTCGGGACCGCTCAGCGAGCCCACCACGAAGTCGGCGTCGCCGTCGTCGTCCGCATCGAGAAACGCCGCCATGTTGTCGTCTTCGCCGATGTTGGCCGCCGGCGGCCACCACGCCGCGGTGACGTCGCGAAAGCGCCCCTTGCCGTCGTTCCTGAAGACGTGCTCGCGGCGGCTCGACTGATCGTCGCCGGCGATGTCGCCGTCGTTCATCGTCACGAGATCCAGCCAGCCATCGCCGTCGAGGTCCATGGCCTCGAACTCGTAGTTGTTCGTGTACTGCGGCAGGGCCCGCGCGTCTTCGGTGAACGTGCCGGCGCCGTCGTTGCGCAACAGACTGCTGCCCGGACAGCGCTTGCACGACACCAGCACGTCGAGGTCGCGATCGTTGTCCACGTCCACCAGCTCCAGATCCCACGAGAAGCGGACCTTGAGCGCCGGCATGCGAGCGGCGGTGGCATCGGTGAACCGCCCGGCGCCGTCGTTCAGCCACAGGCGCGTCACGCCGCCGTCGTTGGTCATGTTGTGGCCGGGGCCCCAGTCGGCGAGCACCAGGTCGAGATCGCCATCGCCGTCCACGTCGCCGGGCTCGAGGTCGCCGATGCTGAGCAGCATCTGCGGCAAGTGCGTGGCCGTGACTTCACGGAACGCCCCAGGCGCGGTGCCGAGAAAGAGCCGGCTCTGCGTCTGGTAGGTCGTGCCGACGACGATGTCCACGAGCCCGTCGCCGTTCAGGTCGCGCGCCTTGATGACACGCGCCAGGTCGGGCGTCGAGCCGAACACGCGGGCTGTGGCTTCCTCGAAACGGAAGCCGGGGCCGACGTGCAGGAATACCTGGTTCGGCTCGGGCGTGCCAGGCGTGGAGTAGTCGCCGCCGTTGGCAAAGAGCAGGTCGGGCCGGCCGTCGGCGTTCAGATCGGCGATCTCCACCTTGTTGGTCCAGAGCGCCGTGACGGGAATCGCCTCGGACGTGACGTCCACCCACAAGGGCGCCGGTCCCTGCCCGATGGCCGCCACACCCGCCAGCAGGCCGAACACCACCACCAGCACGCGCGCGAGTTGCGACATGCGCGCATGATACATGGGTAGCGTCGCTGGTCCCGTGCGGGAACACCCGCGGGGACGGCGGGCCGCTGCCGCACGTCCAACCACTGTGCCCACGTTCGTCCGCAGTCTCATCGTGCACGCGCCGATCGAAGCAGTGTTCGCGTTCCACGAGCGCGACGATGCCCTGCCTCGTCTCAGCCCGCCGTTCCCGCCGGTGCGGGTGGTGTCGCGCGAGGGCGGCATCCGGCCAGGAGCGCGGGTCGACTTGCGCATCGGCCCGGTGCGCTGGCTGGCGCTGCACACCGTCTACGAACCGAACCGCCTGTTCGTGGACGAGCAGATCGAGGGTCCATTCGCGTCGTGGGTGCATCGCCACGAGTTCGAGCGCGTGGACGCTACGACCACCCGGCTCACCGACCACGTCACCTTCACGCTGCCCGGCGGCCCGATCGTGAACGCGCTCCTCGGCCGCCTGGTCGCCCTGTCGCTGGTGCCGATGTTCCGCTTCCGGCACGCCGCCACGAAGGCGGCGTGCGAGCCTGCTGCTTATCCGCCTGCTTGAGATTCGCGTGGACGTGGCGCCCGCCGCAGCGCATCATGCCGCGCATGACCGCGCCGGCACGCCTGCGTTCGATCGACGTCCTGCGCGGACTCCTCATGGTGGTCATGGCGCTCGACCACGTGGGTCTGATGGTGGGCCGCTTCCACTCGCAGGAGATGTGGGCCGGGGCCTGGACCCGGTACGAGAGCGCGCTGCCGTTCGTGACGCGCTTTGTCACGCACTTCTGCGCGCCGGGCTTCTTTCTGCTGATGGGGGCCGGGATGGCACTCGCCGCCGACGCCCGGGCCCGGCAGGGCTGGGCCGCCGGGCGGATCTCACGGAGCTTCGTCACCAGGGGCCTGCTGCTCGTTCTGGTTGCGACATTCCTCGAAGTGCCGGCCTTCCTCATCGCGCTGTTGAGCGGTCCGTCCCCGGGCGACAACCCCGAGTTTGCGATTCCAGGCACACCAGAGCGGCGCTGGGTCCTCACCGTGCTCTTTGCGCTGGGGACGTCGATGATGGTGGGCGGCCTGCTCACCCGCGTCCGCACGGCCGTCTGGGGTCTGCTGGCCGTGGCCGCGTTGCTTGCCACCGCGCTCAGCACGCCTGGCCCCGAGCACGTGGACACGCTCTACAGCCTCGAACGATCGGTGTTGCTGCTCTCGCGCTGGAGCGAGGGGATCTGGTCGCAGTATCCCCTCGTGCCGTGGTTCGGCATCGCCGCTCTGGGTGTGTTGCTCGGCCGCGCACTGGTGGCTGATCGGGCGCAGACCTTCCGCGTGCTGCCGTGGATAGGGCTCGGCGCGGTGGCACTCGCCGTGGTGCTGCGCGCCGCGGGCGGCTTCGGCAACCTGCGGACGCCGCGCGACGGATCGTGGATCGAGTTCCTGAATCTCATCAAGTATCCGCCGTCTCTCGTCTTCACGCTGCTCATGGTGGGTGGCAACCTGCTGATGCTCGCGGCCATCGAGCGCACCGCGGCGTGGACCACCACAGGCGGGCGGATGCTCGACACGCTCGGCCGCGCGCCCCTTGCCTTCTACATCGCCCACCTGTGGCTCTTCGCCCTCATCGGTATGGCCTGGTTCCGCGTGCGCGCCGGCCACGGCACCGTCTACACGATCTGGCTGGCTGGTCTGGTGCCGCTCTACCTGATGACGCGGTGGTACGGCGGCTTCGTCGGTCGGCAACGGGACGGCTCGGTGTGGAAGAATCTCTGAGGACACTCATGCGCGCCTTCCTGCTCACCGTTCTCTGCGCCATCGTCGCCGCCGCCGTCGCTGACGCGCAGCCAGCCGCCACACCGCGCAACGACCTGCCGCAGCCCTACCGCACCACGCGCGACTGGGGCCAGTTGCCCCGCGGCGTGAAGTGGGCCGCGGTGACCGCCATCGAGCCGGCATCCGACGGCACCATCTACGTGGTGCATCGCTGCGTCAACAACTCGTGCGAGGGCCGCAACGAGCCGCCGATTCTGGCCTTCGACCCGAGTGGCCGCCTGCTGCGCCGCTTCGGTCAGGGGCTGTTCAACTTCCCGCACGGCGGCACCATCGACCGCGCCGGCAACCTCTGGATGACCGACGCGCGCGGCGGCAACGGGATCGGCCACCAGGCCATCAAGCTGAGTCCTGAAGGCAAGGTGCTGATGACGCTCGGCACCAAAGGCGTGAGCGGCTCCGGGCCGGCGCACTTCGACCAGCCGACCGACGTCGTGGAAGCGCCCAACGGCGACCTCTTCGTCACCGACAGCCATCGCGAGGGGAAGAACAACCGCGTGGTGCACTTCACCAGAGGCGGGAAGTACGTGAAGGAGTGGGGCACGAAGGGCTCGGGCCCCGGCCAGTTCAGCGAGCCGCACACCATCGCCATGGACTCGCAGGGACGCCTGTTCGTGGGCGATCGCGAGAACAACCGCATCCAGATCTTCGACCAGTCAGGACGCTTCATCGCGGACTGGCGCCAGTTCGGCCGCCCGAGCGGCATGGTCATCACCAGGGACGACACCATCTACGTGGCAGATTCGGAATCCGGCGGACGCGATACCGGGGCGCACGAGCTGCCCAACATCCGCAAGGGCATCCGCATCGGCAACGCGCGTACTGGTGTCGTAACGGCGTTCATCGAAGACATGGAGCCGCTCGCTGTCGAACACGCCGGGGCCGAAGGCGTGGGCGTGGACGCCGCCGGCAACGTCTACGGCGGCGTCGTGCGGCGGCAGATGCTGGAACGACACGTCAGGAAGTAGGGAGGTATGGCAGACGAAAGCGTGGATCGTCTGAATGCCGTGGGTGTGCTGACGCGGCGCGAGATCGAAGCGCGCATCCTGGCGCCGATCATCGACGCGCTCGGCCAGCGCTTCGGCCGCGACGAGGTGGTGGCGATCGTGCGCGAGGTCATCGCGGGTATCGCGCGCGATCAGGGGCAGGCGCTGGCGGAGGCCCGCGGCGACGCCTCGCTCTCGAGCTTCGGACAGACCCTGGGTCCGTGGACCACAGACGATGCCCTGCGCCTGCGCGTCATTCAGGAATCGCCGGCGCAGTTCGACTTCGACGTGACCCGCTGCCGCTACGCCGAGATGTATCGCGCGCTCGGGATCCCGGAACTTGGCGAGGTGCTGTCGTGTCAGCGCGACGGCGCGCTCATCGAAGGCTTCAACTCCGACGTCACGCTCACGCGGACGCAGACGATCATGCAGGGCGCCGCCTGCTGCGATTTCAGGTACCGCGGGCCGACCCGCTAGCTCGGCGTGCGGTCCATCTGCTGCAGCGCCTTGACGCCGCCGCGCATGCCGAGCAGCCAGATGGCGACGCTCATGACGATCGCGGCGCCAAACGATGCCGCCATCATCCACTGCTGCCAGTCGGTCAACGGACGCCGGCGCGTCTGCGCAAAGAGATACACCGACGACGGCCAGCCGGTGAGCGCGATCATGGTCAGCACGTAGAGCACGGCCAGCACCATGAAGGCGACCCCGCCGTAGGAGCCGGCCACCTGCGAGGGATTGTCGGCGGCAAAGCGCGGATACCGCGCGCCGAGGCCGGCGGCCAGGCCGACCAGGGCGAACGACATGAAGAAGACCGACACCGCCGCCACCTGCTTGAGGAACGGGTCGCTGCCGAGGAACTCGTTGCCGGCGATGGTCAGGCACTCGGTGAGCACGAGCACCGGGATGAGCCCGGTCCAGAACTTCGACCACAGGAAGTCGCGCAGCGAAATCGGCGCGCTGCGGATGATCCAGAATGCCGCGCCCTCGGCAGACACGGCCGGAAAAACGAAGCGCACGGTCACCGTGGCCATCACGAAGCCGGCCATCCCGAGGTTCAGGAACGCGTAGGCGTTCTTGATCACGCCGCTCATGTAGGGGATGCGATCGAGATCGAGCACGCGGAAGTTGTAGAGATAGACGAGCACCAGCGCCACCAGCAGCAGGAGCTGCGACCACTGGCTGACGTCGCGCAGGAACACCTTCAGGTCCTTGACGAGCAGTTGCCGCTGCACCGGCCCGAGCGGCAGCAGTCCGACGGCGCGGTCGACGATGCGCCACTCGGCGAAGCGGGCCTTTCGCGCTTCCTGCGACTTGCTGTAGCCGGCGAAGTGCCAGCGCTCGAAGGCGGCGGCCAGGCCGACGACGATGGCGCCGGCGGTGGTCCACAGGGCCGCCACGTGCAGCCAGTCGCTGCCGCCCTGCAGGCCGGCGAAGATCGCCTCCCCCGCCCAGAACGACGGCAGCAGTGGTGTGACCGGCGATTGCAGCGTGGCGAAGAAGTCGGTCACCACCGGCATTGACTCGACGCGCAGCAGCCGCTCGGGCTGAATCACCCGCAGCAGGATGACGAGGCTGGTCGCGAAGACCAGGCCCATGAGCATCAGGATGTCGCGGGCGCGGCGGGCCGGGAAGACGTTCACCAGCAGCAGCGTCACCGCCGTGCCCAGGCCCACCGGGATGACGACAAACGGCGCCACCGTGAGCGTGGCCACCGCCACGAACGACCACGGCGCGCACTTGGCGATGCCGATGCCGGTCAGCACCGGCACCAGGAACACCACCACCATCCAGCCCGCCTGGGCCAGCGTGCGCGCGAAACGCGCGAAGAAGACACGCCGGGCCGAGACCGGCGAGGCGAACACGAGCCGCAGGTCATCCGAGAGAAAGAAGGTGGAGAGCGCCGAGACCACGCCGCTGAAGGCGAGAAACGACAGGAACGTGAGGAACAGCCACGACAGGCCGATGCGGATGAGATAGTCGCCGAGCTCGGCGTACTGCGCTGCCTGATACGTGACCCAGAAGGCGCCGGCGACCAGCGCCGCCATCACGGTGAGGCCGATGGCGCCGAACACCAGGCCGCGCAGCAGATCGCCGCGCTCGCGCCGCCTGGCGCGGTTGCGCGAGGCCCAGAACCCGGGCAGCAGCAGGAACGTGAAGGGGCGCGTCAGAACGCCGGCGTGATGCTCCACCTACACCACCTCGTCGATTTCCTGCAGCCCGCTGCCACCAGTCAGCTTCAGGAACACGCTGGTCAGCTCGTCGTCGCCGCCGCCCGCCAGCGCCCGCACATCGGCCACCGTGCCGTGGGCGATGATCTTGCCCTTGAGGATGATGCTGATGAGATCGCACATCTCTTCGGCCACTTCGAGCGTGTGCGTGCTCATCAGGATGGCGACGCCGCGTTCGGCCATCTTGCGGAAGACGTCCTTGATGAGGCGCGCGCCGCGCGGATCGAGGCCGACCATCGGCTCGTCCACGAGCACCGCTTTGGGCCGGTGCAGGAACGCCGCGCTCATCACCAGCCGCTGCTTCATGCCGTGCGAGAAGCTCTCGACCAGCTCGTTCTTCCAGCGGCCCAGCTCGAACAGATCCAGCATCTCGACGACGCGCGTCTCCACCGCGTCGTCCTGCATGCCGTAGAGGCCGCCGTGGAAGCGCAGGAACTCGCCGGCGGTCAGCTTCTCGTAGATGAAGGGCCGATCGGGAATGAAGCCGAGGGCGGCTTTGGCGGCTTCGGGCTCGATCGCCGAGTCGTGCCCGTCAACCAGGATGCGGCCAGCCGTGGGCTTGAGCAGCCCGGCGATCATGCGGATGGTGGTCGTCTTGCCGGCGCCGTTCGGCCCGAGAAAGCCGTGAATCTGCCCCGGCTGCACCTCGAGCGAGACGCCGTCCACGGCGGTGAACTCCCCGTAGACCTTGCGCAGATCGTGGACCGCGATCACGAGCCCCCCCGGCATGGCAACGCCCAGCAGCCGCACGCCTGGCGGCTGGGCAGGGC
>JANNIB010000455.1:0-10487 GCA_031404695.1 Acidobacteriota bacterium | reverse complement strand
GCCTGGGCCTGCACGGCCGGCGAGAAGAACGCAGCCGAGGCAGCAAACGTGCCGGCGGCCAAGGCGAACGACCACGAACGAAGACGTCGAGCAGTCATCCCAGCTCCTTGGGGCACACGCCCCGTATTGTCAGATTTGCTGATTAGCATAACGGAACCTCGACAGCAAACCAATCGATTTCTGGCGGACACTCGATGCCTTGCCGAAATGGCGCCGGGACCAGGACCAATCGAAAATGCAAGCGGAATCGATGTCGTTCGGGCATGCCGATCGGGTCGATTTTTCTTGCTGCTGTCCGGGGAATGGGTGTAGTGTCCGCGCCGCCTGGCTCTGCCGTGCGATGCGTCATACGATCGTGGATGGCGCCGGCATGTCCGGCTACTGGAGAAGCTTGTGGAGCAGACCGATTTGAGGCGCACGCTGAGAACGGTGGCGCAGGTGGCCGCGCTGGTCCTCGTCTGGGCCCAGACCGCCCCGGCGCAACAGAACGGCGGCATCGCCGGCGTGGTGCGTGATGGCGGCGGGCTGTCCCTTCCTGGCGTCACGGTGGAGGCGGCCAGTCCGGCCCTCATCGAGAAGGTGCGCACGGTGGTCAGTGACGGCGAGGGCCGCTACAACATCATCGACCTCAGGCCAGGCACCTACTCGGTGACGTTTTCGCTGCCCGGCTTCTCGACGGTGAGGCGCGAAGGCATCGAGCTCACCGCCGGCTTCACCGCGCCACTCACCGTCAGTCTGGCCGTGGGCGCCATCACTGAGACCATCACCGTCACGGGCGCCTCGCCCGTCGTCGACACCCAGTCCATCCGCCAGCAGGAAGTGATTGGGCAGAAGATGCTCGAAGCGCTGCCAAGCGGCAACATCGGCCCGCAGACGCTGGCGTACATGACGCCGGGCTTCGCCTCGACGACGGCCGACGTGGGCGGTTCGCGCGACACGTGGTCCGCCCAGGGCGCCTACACGTTCTTTCACGGCAAGACCGGCACGCGCGCCTCCTACGACGGGTTCCGCAGCCAGTTCTTCATCGGCGCCGCCGATGGTGTCGGCTACGTCAGCGACCAGGGCACCATTCAGGAACTGCAACTCGAGACCAGTGGCATGGGCGCCGAGTCGGGCTCGGGCAGTGCCTCCATCAACATCATCCCCAAGACCGGCAGCAACCTCTTCTCAGGCACCATCGAGGGCTACTTCTCCGGGCCTGGCATGCAGAGCGCGAACATCGACGACAACCTGCGCAGCTTCGGGATCACGTCGGCCGCCGAAGTGCAGAACATCTACCGGCTAGGCACGCAGCTTGGTGGCCCGATCATGAAGGACAAGCTCTGGTTCTTCGCCGCCATCGGCCGCTGGGGCTCTCGGGTGAACCAGCCCGGCGCGTACTACAACAAGCTGCAGGGCCAGTCCGGCATCCCGAGCGTGCCCACGATCGCCTTCGAGAACGATCTCGACCGTCCCGCGTCGAGTTTCGATTGGTTCCGTAACCACTCGCTCAGAACCACGTGGCAGGCCACCGAGAAGAACAAGTTCGCGGTGTTTCTCGATATCCAGAAGTCGTGCCGCTGCACGACGGGGCCCTTCACCGGCGCCAACGCGATTGAGTCCGAGCGCGGTTGGGACTGGTATCCGTCCGGCGTCGTGCAGGGCACCTGGCAGGCGCCGCTCACGAACAAGCTGCTGGTCGAGGCCGGGGCCTCGTGGCAGGTGGCCAACTGGGTGAACTTCGCGCAGGACGGCGTGACGCGCGACGACCGCTCCATCCTCGAGACCTCTACCAACTTCCGCTACGGCGCGACGATCCTGCTCACGGCGCCCAAGGCCCGCACCGGCCGCAGCGCGCAGCGCGTGTCGGCGTCGTACGTGACCGGCAGCCACAACTTCAAGGCCGGCGTGACCCTCGAGCAGGCGTTCAACGACGAGTCGCGGTCGCGCAACAACGAAACCGATGGCCTCAACTACGACTTCCTGAACGGCCGGCCGCTGCGCCTTCAGTATCAGGCCGAACCCTTCCTGCAGCAGGAACGGCAGAATGCCGAACTCGGCATCTTCCTGCAGGACTCGTGGACCGTCAGGCGGCTCACCATGACGGCGGGCCTGCGCCTCGACTACGTGTCGATGGGATTCCCCGCGGCGAAACTTGATGCCGGCCTGTTCGTTCCCGCCCGCGAGGTGCAGGAACTGAAGGGCGTGCCGGAGTGGACCGACATCAACCCGCGTTTTGGAGTGGCCCTCGACGTGTTTGGCAACGGCCGCACGGCCGTCAAGGCCTCGGTCGGTCGATTCAATCAGCTCTCACGCAGCGATCTGACGCGCCGCTTCCACCCGTTCAGTTCCTCAGTCAGCACGGCCTTCCGCAACTGGAACGACGCCAACGGCAACTACATCCCGGACTGCGCGCTGGCCAACTTCGCCGCCAACGGCGAGTGTGGAGCCATCTCCGACCAGAACTTCGGCAAGTTCAATGCCCTCGCCACCATCTTCGACGACTCGGTGACCAAGGACAACCGAGACTTCCTGTGGGACATCAACGTCGAGGTGGAGCACCAGATCCGCGACGGCCTGTCGGTGAATTTTGGCTACAACCACAACTGGGACGGCAGCTTTACGGTCACCGAGAACACGCTGCTTGGTCCTGAGAGCTTCGACGAGTTCTGCATCACGGTGCCGAACGATCCGCGGCTCCCCAATGCGGGCCAGCAGCAGTGTGGTTACTACGACGTGAAGCCGGCGCTCTTCGGCCTGGGCACGAACCGTGTGACCAACGCCAAGGAATTCGGCAACCAGCAGCGCTACTGGGATGGCGTCTGGCTGGGCATGAACGGCCGCCTGCCGAAGAACATCACGGTCGGTGGTGGCGTGGACATCGGCCGTCAGGTCGACGACCACTGCCTCACCGTGGACCGGCCGAATCAGCCGAACAACATCACCGGCGCACCGCTGCGCGGCGGGGCGCTCGCGCCGGCGGCCAACTCGACCAGTCCGTTCTGTCGCGTCGTGACCGACTGGGAGAACCTGCTCGACGTGCGCTTGCGCGCGTCGGTGCCACTGCCCTGGGACTTCAACGCGAGCTTCATCTACCGCAACACGCCCGGCGCACCGATCGACGCGACGCTGGCCGTGACCTCGGCCACCGTGCAGTTCAAAGACCAGACCCGCACGGCGCTGACGACCGCCCAGACGGTCAACCTCTACGCGCCGAATTCGGTCTTCGGCGACCGCTTCTCGCAGCTCGACATGGCGGTGAGCAAGTCATTCACGACCGGCCTCGGCCGGCTGCGCGCCGCGCTCGATCTCTACAACGCGCTGAACTCCAATTCGCAGCAGGGCGTGATCTCGGCCTACAGCGCACGCTGGCTGCGTCCGACCAGTTTCCTCAATGGCCGTCTGGCGCGACTGACCGCCAGCTTCACCTTCTAGGCATCGGAGGAATCATGGCGAAACTCCTGCGTCTCATCGTCCTCACGGCGGTCGTGGCCTCCTGGCAGGTCACGCCGGTGCTCGCCGAGTCGCTGTTGCAGTCGGGTGCCCGCCTGGCGCGCCAGGCGGGCCAGGAGATGCCCGTTCCCGTGCCGGCGGAGGTCCGCCGGTCGGCCACGGCGGAGCAGGGCACTGTCGCGGAAAGCGGTATGAGCAAGCGGAAGAAGCTCTTCATTGCGATTGGCGCATTCGTCGCGGCCGCGACTGGCATCTACGCAATCGACCGCGGCGTCGAGGACAACACGCCCTCCACCAAGGGCACGCGCAAGGACTGACGTTCTGACACGTCGTGCACTTCACGTCGCCGCCGCGATCCTCGCTCTGGGGAATGCGGCGTGCGGCGGGCCCGCGGCCACACCGCCGGGCCGTTCGTCCGCGCCGCCCGAGGCTGCGGCCTGGTTCACGGAACAGGCCGCCGCGACCGGGCTGGATTTCGCACATACCAACGGCGCCTCCGGACGCTTGTACTACCCGGAGATCCTGCCGCCCGGCGTCGCCATGTTCGACTACGACAGCGACGGCGACCTCGACGTCTACCTGCCGCAGGGCCAGCCGCTCGTCGTGGCGCCGTCGGCTGCGGCGACAGCCCCGCGCGCAGGTGCCGGAGGCGGCCGGCTGTTCCGCAACGACCTGACCGTCGCGCCCGACGGCACGCGCGTGCTGCGCTTCACCGACGTGACAGCCGCAAGCGGGCTCTCCGCGCCGGCCTTCGGCCTGGGCGTGGCCGCCGGCGACATCGACAACGACGGGTTCGTCGATCTCTACGTGACCGGCTTCGACGGCTGCCACCTGTATCGCAGCAACGGCAACGGGACTTTCACCGACGTGACGGCGGCGAGCGGCGCCGGCAACCCCGGCGGCTTCGCGGTGTCGGCGGCGTTCGTGGATCTCGACCGCGATGGCTGGCTGGATCTCTACGTGGCCAACAACGTGACGTACCAGACCACCAACACCACGGTGTGTCCCGGACCGGCCGGCGCGCCGGACTACTGCCCGCCGCAGATCTACGGGGGACAGCGCGATCGGCTCTACCGTAACCTCGGACGCGGACGGTTCCGGGATGTCACCGCGTCGGCCCTGCGCGGGCTCGCGGCGCGGCCGGGTCTGGGCGTCTCGACGGCCGACTTCGACGGCGACGGCTGGATGGACATCTTCGTCGCCAACGACGGCGAGCCGGATTTCCTGTGGATGAACAATCGTGACGGCACGCTGCGCGAGGTCGGCCTGCCGGCCGGCGTCGCCGTGACCGGTGAGGGCAAAGCCGAAGCCAGCATGGGCGCCGATGCCGGCGACTTCGACAACGACGGCGACGAAGACGTGGTGGTGACCGAACTCACGAGCCAGGGCACCAACCTCTTCGTGAATGACGGCACCGGGCGTTTTCGCGACGCCAGCGCGGCGTCCGGCCTCGGCGTGGCCAGCCAGCCCTACACCGGCTGGGGCACAGCCTGGTTCGACTACGACAACGACGGCTGGCTGGATCTGCTGGCCGTGAACGGCACCATCATCGCGCAGGAAGGCCGCGCCGGCCGGGCGTTCCCCTACGATCAGAAGAAGCTGCTGTTCCGCAATCTCGGCAGCGGCCGGTTCGAGTCGGTTGGAGCGCAGGCCGGTCCGGCGTTTACACTGTCGGAGTCGGGCCGGGGCGCCGCGTTCGGCGACCTCGACAATGACGGCGACACCGACGTCGTCATCGGCAACAACAGCGGTCCCGCGCATCTGCTCATCAACGAGGTGGGCGCGCGCCAGCACTGGCTGGGGCTGCGCCTGGTCGGCGCCGGAGGCCGCGACATGCTCGGCGCGCGGGTGGCAGTGGAACGTGCCGGGCAGCCGGTGTTGTGGCGGCGCGCCCGCGCCGATGGCAGCTACGGGTCGGCCAACGATCCGCGCGTGCTCGTGGGCCTGGGGCCATCGGCGGCGCCGGCCACTGTGCGCGTGCGCTGGCCCGATGGCCGGGAAGAGCGCTGGACGGCGGTGGCACCCGACACCTGGACGACGCTGCGGCAGGGCGCGGGTCAGTGACGATGGCACGCGGCGTCGGCGCGATCGGGGCGCTGCTGCTGGTGGCCGCGGTGGGGTGTTCGAGCGGGCCTGGTAGCGGCGCGGATCGCCCCGCGCCCCATGCCGCGCCGCTGCCAGACCTGTCGAAGCAGGCGCCGTCGGTGCAGACGCAGATTCGTGAGGCGCACGCCCGCCTGATGACGCTGGTCACCGCGCGCGCCGACGCGCGCGAGCGCAGTGGGGCCTACGGCGAGGTGGGTGTGCTGCTGATGGCGGCGCAGTTTCCGGAGGCGCCCGAGCCGTTCCTGCAGAACGCGCAAGCGCTCGATGCCACCGACCTCCGCTGGCCTTACTACCTGGCGCATTTCTATCGTCTGCGCGGCGAGGCCGAGCGCGCGCTGGCGCAGTTCGAGCAGGCGAGCGCCATCAATCCCAAGGACGTGGCGTCGCTGATCTGGCTCGGCGACCTGCATCTGCAACTCGGGCAACCCGACCGCGCGGCGCCCCGCTTTGAACAGGCGCTCGCTCTGCAACCCACGTCAGTGTCGGCGCGCTTCGGCCTCGGCCGCAGCGCCCTTGCGAAGAACGACTATGCCGGCGCCGTCACCCATCTCGAGGACGTGCTGGCGCGCGATGGCACGGCGGTGGCGGCCCACTATCCGCTCTCGCTCGCCTACGCGGGCCTCGGCCAGACCGCCAGGGCCGAGGCGCACCTCAAGCTGCGGGCCAGCCGGGAAATCCTGCCGGCCGACCCGTTGATGGTCGAACTCGAGTCCGTGCTCGAGAGCCCGCAGAGCTACGAGACGCGCGGCATCCGCAGCCTCGAGGCCAAGGAGTGGGCGGCGGCGGTGGCGTGGTTCGAGAAGGGTCTGGCGCTGGCCCCGGACTCGGCGGCGCTGCACCATCGCCTCGGCGCGGCGCTGAACATGACCGGCGACCGCGCGGCGGCGCGCCGGCAGTTCGAGGAGGCCGTCCGCCTGTCGGCCGATCAGTTCCTGGCGCACTACAGCCTTGGCGTGATGGACCAGGAGGATGGGCGGCACGCGGCCGCGGCGCCGCGGTTCCTCGCCGCGCTCGCGGCGCGGCCGGCCTACGTGCAGGCCAGGGTGCGTCTGGCGTCGAGCTTGCGCCGCACGGGCCGTGCCGCCGATGCGCTAACCGAGTACCGCCGCGTCATCGCCGACGAGGCGCGGCTCACCGAGGCGCACGTCGGCTACGCGATGACGCTGGCGCAACTGGGCCGCTTCCGCGACGCCCGCGATCACTTCGAGGAGGCGCTGCGCGCCGAGCCGGGTTCGGTGGTGTTCACGCACGGCCTGGCGCGTCTGCTCGTCACCGCGGCCGACGCGAGGGTGCGTGACGGGGCTCGCGCGATGACGCTGGTGGAGGCGCTCGTGCAGCAGGGGCGCACGCTCGACCTCGGCGAGACGATGGCGATGACGCTGGCGGAGCTCGGGCAGTTCGAGCGCGCCGCGGCGGTGCAGCGCGACCTGCTCACCGCCGCCGGTCAGGCCGGGCTCGCGCCGGTGGTCGCCAGAATCGAGCGCAATCTCGGCCTCTACGAACGCCGGCAGCCGTGCCGTGTATCGTGGACCGAGCAGGAGTGGCCATGATGACGGCGATTTCGAGTGACGGCGACGCGCGGCGGCTGGTGTTCGTGGCCGTGGCGGCGCTGCTGCTGGCGCCCTGCACTGCCGCCTCGGCGCAGGCGCCGCTCCCGCCGCTGACGCTGCAACAGGCGGTGCCCGATCGCACGACCGACACGCTGACGATCGACGGCGAGCACTTCGGACCGCGGCCGTTCGTGACGCTCGACCTCGTGCCGCTCGAACTGCGGCTGGTCCTCGACACGCGGATCATGGCGGCGGTGCCGATTGACGCGATGCCACCCGGGCGCTACCTGCTCACCGTGAGTCGCGGACCCGAGGCCGCCGATCGCGCCACTCTCGAGGTGTCGCTCGGGGCCGTCGTCGACGAACCGGCGACCACGCCGGTGAGATCGGCGTCGGCCGCGCTGCAGATGCCGGCGCCGGGCGCGCCCGCCGTCGTCGTCGGCGATCGCACGATCTCGGTGGCCGACGTGGACCGCGAATGGCAGGCCACCGACCCAGGCGGCTATGTCGCGCTGCTGCGCGAACTGCACCAGCAGCGGCGGCGGATCGCCGATCGCATGGCCACCGACGACGTGCTGGCACGCGAAGCCAAGACGCGCAGCCTGACGTCCGAGGCGCTCCTCGCCGAGGAGGTGCCCAAGCGCGTCATCGCGATGCCCGATACCGCGCTGGCCGCGCTCTACGAGAGCCTGGGCGAGCGGACGCGTGGCGCGGCGCTCGAGCAAATGCGGCCGTCGCTGCGGGCGTGGCTCGAACGCAAGACCGAACTCGAATTGGCGAAGATGGCCTACGTCGAAGAACTCGTGAAGACGGCGACGCGGATCGAGATGGTGCTGGAGGCGCCGACCGTGCAGGTCGAGCGGACCGCGCTGGATCCCGTGCTCGGCCCCGCGTCGGCGCCGGTCGAGATCGTGACCTTCGGCGATCTGCAGAGCCCCGACTACGCCCGCCTTGCTCAGGTGTTCGGCCGCGTCACCGAGACCTTCGGCGCCCGCGTCCGTTTCGTCTTCAAGCTGCTGCCGGCCTTCGGCGCGCAGTCGGCGTCGGCGGCCGAATCGGGCGCCTGCGCGCACGCGCAGGGCCGGTTCTGGGCGTTCCATGACGTGGCGGCGAAGCCGGGCACGCTCGATGCGCGTCGGCTCAAGGCGATTCCCGGCGAAGCCGCCCTCGATGCGCGTGCCTTCGATCGGTGCATGGAGGCCGGCACCTTCCGCGCCCGCCCGCGCGAGGCGACCGCGGAAGCCGGCCGCTACGGGATTGCCAGCGGGCCCGCGGTGCTCGTCAACGGACGCCTGGCGCCGCCGCCGCCGCCGTTCCTGCCGCCGTTCGAGTACTTCACGCGCCTCATCGAAGAGGAACTGCAGCGACAGGCGCGGGCGGGACGGAAAGGCGCCCGCTGAGCAGCAGGCCGCGCGCTTCGTCCACGGTCACCGCCTGATCGGGGGCGACGGCGGGGAAGCGCTGCGTGGCGCCCGACGGCCAGGTGACCTCGACCGTCACCGGCGCGGTCTCGCGTCCCAGGCCGAAGGTGAGCGCCAGGTCACTCTGCGAGGCGTAACTCGAGCCGCTGCGCACCGACTGCGCCTGGGTGCCGGCGGCACTGGTGACGCGGACGACGGCGCCGAGACCGCTGCGCGTCGCGCGCGCGCCGACAGCCCGCACCCGCAGCCAGTGGCGGCGCTCCGCCGCGTCATTACGCAGGAGGACCGCCGGGCCGTTCAGCGTCGTCATCGCCAGATCGAGATCGCCGTCGCCGTCGAAGTCGAGATACGCCGCGCCGCGACCCATCAGCGGCCGGCTGAAGGCGTCGCCGACGCGCGCCGAGATGTTCTCGAAGGTGCCGGTGCCGCGGTTCCTGAACAGCAGCGGCGGCATGCTGAGGCGCGCCCGCTGGTCGCGCCCCTGCGATTCGTCGGTGCCGCCGTTCAGGGCGAAGATGTCGAGGAAGCCGTCGAGGTCGGCGTCGAAGAAGAAGACCGCCCAGGTGACCGCCAGCAGGCTGGCCCGCCCCACGTCGGTGCGCGGCGCCACGTCGGTGAAGAAGCGCCCGTCGCTGTTGCGATACAGCCCCAGCATCTCACTGAGGAAGTTGCCGACCAGGATGTGCGGCCGGCCCGAGCGGTCGTAGTCGGCGGCGTCGACGCCCATGTTGGCGCGGGCCACGCCCTGCTCGCTCAAGGCGACGCCGGCGGCCAGCCCGTCGTCCACGAAGGTGCCGCGGCCGGTGTTGCGATAGAGCCGGGCCGGCACTCGGTCGCTGCCGATGAAGACGTCGGGCCAGCCGTCGCTGTTGAAGTCGAGCACCGCGACGCCCATCGCCTTGTCGGCCGGCTCGCCCATGCCGGCGCGGGCGGTGACGTCGGCAAAGCGTCCGGCCCCGAGGTTGCGGTACAGCTTCGGAGCCGTCGGCTTGTAGGCGTCGGGCCCGCAGTAGCCGCGCTCGCCGTTCTGCGCGCACCGCACTTCAGCGGCCGGCGACCAGCGCACGTAGTTGCCGACGAAGAGGTCGGCCAGGCCGTCGCGATCGTAGTCGAGCCAGGCGGCGCTCACGGCGAACTCGGTGTTGGCGATGCCGGCGCTCCTGGTGACATCGGCGAAGCGGCCGTTTCCCTGGTTGCGGAACAGGCGGCCGCCGTCGACGGTGGTCAGGAAGACATCGTCGCGGCCGTCGTTGTCGAAGTCGGCCACACTGGCGCCCAGACCGTAGACGCCGGCAGTGTCGAAGCCGCTGCCGGCGGTGACATCGCGGAACGTGCCGTCGCGGTTGTTGCGGTAGAGGCGATGCAGGCCCGGCTGCACGGGCGGCGTCCACGGGCGGCTGTTCACGAACAGCAGATCGGACCAGCCGTCGGCGTCGAGGTCGAGCACGGCCACGCCGCCGCCGAAGAGCTCCGGGTACCACTTGTCGCCGCTGGCGCCGTTCTGGTGGACGAAGCGGATGCCGGCCGGGGCAGTCACGTCGGTGAAGGTCAGCGGCGGCGCCTGGGCGGCCCCGACGACCGCGCCCGCCAGGCCAGCGGCCAGTGACAACCAGAGGCGCGCGCGGCGTCGGCGCGAAGGGGGTAACACGGTTGCAGCGTGACAGAGCGGCGCGCCGAGAGCAATCGCCTGGTGGCTGTCGGCAGGGCACAATCGAGGCCCCTCGCGGACCGCAAAATGGTGTAAAAGGGGGGCCTATGGATACACAGCGACGGCTCGCATCGGCAGTCACGATCGGCTGTTCCTTCGCTTTGGCGGTCATCGTGGGCGTCGGAACCCGACCGGCCAGCGCCTTCGAGCAGGCGGCCCCAGCGGGTGAGGTCACCTTCACGAAGGACATCGCGCCGATCCTCCAGCGCAGTTGCGAGACCTGCCACCGCGCTGGTGGCGGCGCTCCGATGTCGCTGACCACCTACGAAG